>JBILPR010000298.1:0-5369 GCA_044373795.1 Algoriphagus sp.
GGAAAGCAAAAGCTTTTCTCCGTAAAAAGCTTTTGCTTTCCCCAGATCTGAATAGTACCAATGCAATTCCTGCCCTTTGATACCGAAATCTTCTAAGTCACGGAATTCAGAATTTTCCGCCAGGAGATTATTAATCCTCGAAACAGGATAGCCTAAAAGCCGGCCAAATCGACGGGAAAGCGCTTCCCTTTTTGGGCCGGTAAACTCATTTTTAGCTTTCAGCTCTTCGATTTCATCCTTCAGGTTTTCGTAAGCAAAAAGAGAATTTCCGGAGTAAATCAGAATGACTTCCTTGTCTTTCACCGCCTCAGTACTGAAAAGCGAGCTCTCAATAAGTTCCGGTTCCCGCTGGATTTTAACCCCATATTTTTCGGCAATTTTCTCGGCTTCGGGAAAGAATTGATCCATTTCGGCTGCATTCATAGGATGACTCAAAGCCATTGGTTTCACTCCTGACTGGACCATTTCAGCGAATGCTTCGAACGCTCCACGCTGTTCTGATAAATCTTGCTTTCCGCAGGAGAAAAATGCGAATGCCAAAATAGTGAGCAACAGGAAAGAGAGTTTTGAGATCATAAGGGCAAAAAAGAAGTTTCGTGCGGAATAGTTAGAGAAAATTTTTAAGAACTCTGTGACCAACAATCAAAATTCTGCGCCTGCTTGTTAAATCCTGCAATTATCCCAATTCATCCAAAATGCTTTAAAATCAATTTCTTATCTTCAAAATCTTCCTTCAAATTCCCCGGAAGTAGTAAATTTATCTTGAAATAATACCTGATTTTGAACTCACTAACCCTTGATCTATGGAATTAATCATTAAAAATCTTTCGAAAACGTACTCAAACGGGGTGAAAGCCCTGAATGACATTTCCCTCACCATTCCGCAAGGGATGTTTGGATTGCTTGGCCCAAATGGTGCCGGTAAATCCACGCTGATGCGAACCATCGCCACGCTTCAGGATGCTGACAACGGAAGTATTTTTTTGGATGGCATCAATGTGCTCGAAGACAAGCAAAGTGTGCGCGAGCGGCTTGGCTATCTTCCGCAGGATTTTGGGCTTTATCCAAGAATCAATGCCGAAACGATGCTCGACCACATCGCTCAGATGAAAGGAATCGGTACTAAATCCGAACGGAAGGAATTGGTAGCGAGCCTCCTTCAGAAAGTAAATCTTTTCAAAGACCGCAAAAAGGGACTCGGGACTTTCTCAGGAGGGATGCGTCAGCGGTTTGGAATTGCGCAGGCTCTGGTGGGAAATCCTTCTCTGATCATCGTGGATGAACCCACGGCTGGTTTGGATCCTTCGGAAAGAAACCGATTCTACAATTTGCTTTCCGAAATCGGAGAAAACACGATCGTGATTCTCTCCACTCACATCGTCGAAGACGTGAATACCCTTTGCTCCAACATGGCGATCATCTGTCAGGGCGAAGTATTGATGCATGGCAAACCGAAAGAGGGATTGGCTTCCGTGCAGGGTAAAATCTACAAGAAAGCCATCGACAAAAGGGAGTTGGATCAATACAGAAAAGATTTTCATGTGATCTCCACCAAACTGATCGAAGGCAAACTGAGCCTGAGAATCGAAAGTGAAACCGAGCCCGGAAATGGTTTTGAGGCGGTTCCTGCAGATTTGGAGGATGTCTATTTCAGCTTTATTTCCAGAAAAGTAGATCCAATCACTATTTAATTCGGGTTTATGTTTTTGGATATTTTCATTTTTGAACTGAAGTATAGATTCAGCCGCCCGGCTACTTATATCTATTTCGCCTTGTTGATGGTAGTGACGTTGCTGCTGATTGGTTTTGGCAACACACCCGCATCTGAAAAAGTCTATCACAACGCACCGATCGTCATCGCCAATTTATTGGTTTTGGTTTCCCTCTTTGGGATTTTGATCGCATCAGCGGTGATGGGCGTACCGATTTATCGGGATATCGAGCATAAAACTGCCACGTTCCTTTTCAGCTATCCGATATCCAAGTTTGCCTATTTCATGGGCAGATTCTGGGGTTCGTTTGTTACGCTGCTCTTCATCTCGCTTGGCACTTTGCTTGGAATCTATCTTGGCAGTTTGCTGGGGCCACTTTTCGGCACCGACGCGGCACGCTATGGACCGAATTTATTGGTCAATTATTTCCAGCCATGGCTGACTCTTGTCGTTCCGAATCTTTGGCTTGCCGGATCACTTTTCTTTGCGTTGGTGGTTTTCACCCGAAATATCAAATCGATCTACTCAGGTGGGATTGTGATTTTTATCGGCTATCTCCTGGCAAATTTTCTGTCTCAGGACATCGAAAACAAAGATTTGGTCCAGATCATCGATCCTTTTGGGTTGAATTCTTTTATCATTCAGACACAATACCTGACGCCTTTTGAGCAAAACAATTTCTTACTTTCAGTTACAGGCAATCTGCTCATTAATCGAATCCTCTGGTTTAGTGTTGGGATTTTGTTATTTGTGGCAGCTTATTTCCGCTTTAGCTTCAGCTATTTCTTCCAGACTTCTCAGAAAAAAACGAAGGCAGAAGCCATTCAGGAAGCCGCTCCAAAAGCCTTTCTTCAAAAAATCAAAGGGGATTTCTCAGGTTCATACCAATGGTCATCCCTGAAAACGCTGACCAAAATTGAGATTCAAAACGTCCTAAAAGACGTCTACTTCCGCTCTATACTTTTGGGAGGATTGATCTTTCTGGTGCTGGATTTCTGGATTGGTCAGACGCTGTACAGCGTACCGTCACATCCGGTTACCTCGATGCTGCTGGAGTTCAAGTCGTATGATTATGTCTTATTCGTGTTTATCATTCTGGTGTTTTTCACCGGAGAATCACTTCACCGGGATAAGTCAACCGGATACTCGATCATCAATGATACATTTCCCGTCAAAGACGGGATCGTGATTGCTTCCAAGTTTCTGGGGATGGCGATGATCTGCGTGATCCTGGCCACTCTTCCGATTGTGGTGGGAATTATCATCCAAACTCTGAAAGGCTATTTCAATTACAATATTTCAGCATACCTGATTGACAGCTATCTGATCACTTTGCCGGATTTTCTCCAAATGATCATGCTCGTTTTCGCAGTTCATCTGGTAGTCAATAACAAGTTCGCCGGTCATGCCGCAGCAATTGGTATCTGGGTATTGATGATCATCCTCAGGTCATTCGCAGGATATGACTTCAACTTGTTCTTTTTCTCCTACAAACCAGCTTACATGTGGTCCGAAATGAATGGTTTAGGCCATTTTGCGGAACCTCTTTTCTGGTTCAATCTCTACTGGACTGCCTTCGGAATCTTCCTGATTTTGTTTTTCAGCATTTTCTTCAGCCGCGGGACCGAGGATTCATTCTCCAGCCGGGTGAAGTCTGCGAAAGAAAGATTGACCCGAAAGTCTACCCTGATTTCTTATGTGTTTCTGGTAATAGCACTTGGAACAGGAGCCTATATCTACAATTCGGTAGTCTATGTGAATTCGTACTACACCGGCGACCAATCCAACAAGAGATCAGCGGAGTATGAAAAGCAATTGAAAAAGTATGAATTTATTCCTCAGCCGAAGATGACAAAGGTAAATCTTAAGGCTGACTTATATCCGTTGGATCGAGACGCCTATTTCGAGGCAAAGATTCAGCTGGTCAATAAGACGGATTCTCCGATTGACTCAATTCATTTCAACAGCAGTTCGCTGACTGAATTTCATACGTTGCTGAACGGAGATACACTTTCTTACCGATTCCCGCTGAAATACGATTCGAGTAAATTCCTGATTTTTGGAGAAAAGCCGGAGCCAGAATGGTACAAAATCACAGCGTTGCCGAAAACCATGATGCCGGGAGATACAATTGATCTTGTGATTGTCAGCAAAGTGATCAATCAAAAATTCCCGAATTCAGGATATGGCCGCGAGTTGGTTTACAATGGAACGTTCATAGCCGGTGGAATGCCGGAAATCGGGTATTCCGCAAACGGAGAGTTGAACAGCGATGAAGAACGGAAAAAGTATGAACTCCCTGAAAAACCGGAAGACCTTCCTGAGCATACCGATCCTTATGGCCGAAAAACCCTTCTATTTTCTGATGAAGCAGATTACATCCAGTTTGAGGCGACAGTGAGCACGGTTCCAAGTCAGATTGCGATCGCTCCCGGTTACCTTCAGAAAGAATGGACGGAAGGTGAAAGACGCTATTTCCATTACATTCAGGATACTCCGATTCAGGCTTTCTTCAGCGTGGTTTCCGCGGAGTATGAGGTCATGCGAGACAAGACTACACTACCAAACGGACAGGAAATAGACCTCGAAATCTATTATCAAAAAGGCCATGAGTACAACCTCGATCGGTTTATGGATTCGTACAAAGACGGTCTCACCTATTTCTCAGAGACCTACGGCAATTTCCAATTCCGTCAAATGCGATTGCTCGAGTTTCCCAGATATGCAGGATTTGCGCAATCCTTTCCCAACACAGTTCCCTTTTCGGAAAGCTTTGGCTGGGTTGCTGATTTCAGCGATCCAAACAGTTTCGATTATGTCTATTATGTGACTGCCCACGAACTTGCCCATCAATGGTGGGGACATCAGATTACTCCAAATTATACCCGTGGAGCCAATTTGATTTCGGAAGCTTTGGCAGAATATTCCGCCTTGATCCTGACGGAAAGGAAATACGGAAAGGATAATATGAAGCGATTCCTCAAAGACGAACTCGATGATTACCTGAGAGGAAGATCAAATGAGAACAAAAAGGAAAACGTCTTCATCAATTGCAATCGTCCTTACCAATGGTACAACAAGGGAAGTTTGATTCTCTACGGACTCAGGGATTTGATCGGGAATCAGGCGATCGACAGTGCTTTGTATAAGTTCAATGCAGAGTTTGGATTAAAAACCATACCTCCATTCCCTGGAAGCAGCGATTTGTACCGGCATTTGGCAGCCTATACTCCGGATAGTCTGAAGTATTATCTGGACGATACCTGGAACAAAATCACGCTTTACGACAACAAGGCTGAAAGTGTAACTGCTGCCAAAGTTGGGGAAAGTGAATATGATGTGACCATCAAACTCAGATCTCAGAAGCTTTATGCGGACTCAGCAGGAGAGGAAACCAATGCCGATTATACGGGAGACTTCATTGATATCGGGGTTTTCGCAGCAGAAGACCAGGATGAAAATGGAAGAGATCGGGTCAATCCACTTTACCTTCAGAAGTACAAAATCAAACCCGGAGAGACGAGCCTGACAATTCGTGTAAAAGGCGAACCTGTAAAAGCCGGAATCGATCCATTCAACAAATTGATTGATCGCTCCCCGGATGACAATACCGTCTCGGTGGAAATGAATTAATTGAAAAGGCCCGGTCGGATTGAT
>JBILPR010000299.1:0-5368 GCA_044373795.1 Algoriphagus sp.
GGATGATAACGGTGTTTTCGTCCAGGCCCTTTTCTTCCAAAGCCTTTCGTATTTTCCCGATTTCAGCATCAATCTCGGAGATCATCCGGTAATAACCTTTCACACTGTGCTGGTATTTTTCCGGTGCATCGTACCGCCAATACCAGCGGGTTCGGTTCTCCCCATTTCGGACGTATTCGGGTTGGGCCTGAAAGTAGGAATACTCCTTCAGCAAGGGATCGGGAATCACCAAATCCTGATACATGGTATCGAATTCCGGAGACCAGAAATATTGGAGCTCTGCCGGATCGTGAGCATGTGGCGCGCTGAAACTCAGAGAAAGCATAAATGGCTTTTCGGCCGGAGATTCCCGGATAAAATCGATCGCTTGTTGTCCCGTATATCGGGTCAGGTGAACAGTATCCTGATCAATCTTCTTGAAAAAGTAGCCCCTTCTGTCCTTGAAAGCGCCATTTCGATCATAGCTTTCTCCCACATCAAAGAGCTTGTCAAAGCCGGCATAATTCACTCCAAACTTCCCGAAGAACCCAGTAAAATATCCTGAACTTTTGAGCAACATCGGATAGGATTGATCCATAAACAGTTGCTTGATATCACCTTGACCAAAGGTGTAGCCGTGAGTTCGCTCGTACATACCGGTCAGTATACTGGCTCGGCTCGCTGCGCAAATCGGGGTGGTGACAAAGGCATTCTCGAAGAACTTCCCTTCTGCCGCCAGTCGATCCATTTCCGGGGTTTGGATGATCGGATTACCTGCAAAGCCAAGTGCATCCCATCGGTGATCATCTGTAAGGATAAAGATGATGTTTGGCTTTTGAGTTTGGGTGAAACCTGTCATCGGCCCCAGGAAGAAAAGGAAGATTATAAATAGGATTCGCATAGCGTTAATTTATCCCTTTTTCTGAGGAATTCTCATCCTGCGGTGTCGGTTAGTTCTTGGTTTAAGCAGTAGAAAATTCCTTTTATCCAGCCTGAAAAGACAGATTTTTGTATCTTCATTTCCTAAATCAGATCAAGGATGACCACGATTGAATTAAAAAAGTACTTGGTAAGCAGGATAACAGAGATTAATGATGAGGCCTTTTTGGAAGCGATTAAAACCATTTTGGACTCAAAATCTCAATCTCAAATCCTGTCACTTACTGAAGAACAACGCTTGGAAATCATGGAATCTAAAAAGCAGATTGAGCAAGGGTTATTTTTAGGTGAGGCAGAAATGGATCAAGAATTCGAAAAATGGGAATCCGAAAAATAGTCTGGTCCCAAAGGGCTAAGATCAAACTTTTTAATATTCTCGACTTATACAAAACCAGAAATAAAAGCACATCATATTCCCAGAAGCTTTACAGGGAATTTAATCAACAACTTTCTTTAATAGACAGCCAGCCTGAGATGGGAATCAACACTGATTTCGAAGGAATTCGTGGACTGATTATCGAGCATTTTATACTTTACTATGAAGTCACCAAAGAATATATAATCGTTCACACTCTTTGGGATTCGAGGCAAAATCCAGACAAATTAAAGATTTAAGACATTAACAGTCTCTAAGTGAAATCCCTATTTTACCTAAACCAAACATCCCATGAAAACTATCGCAAGTTCCTTTCTTTTCCTTTGCATCTTTTCGCTGAATGCAATCGCCCAAACTCCCGATCCGAAAAAACTTTTGGAACTGGACCAAGGTTGGGAAAATGCGCTATTAAAGTCTGATGTAGAATTTCTGGAAAATCTCCTGGCCGAAGACTTTATCTGGGTTCATAATCATGCAAGCCTGATCGACGGAAAAGAAAATGTAGTTTCCCGGGCCAAACGAATTCAAGGGGGTCAAGCGGATGACACCAGAGGAAGAGTTTCCCGCGATCAAAAGGTTGTGATTTTGGGAAATACGGGTGTGGTCAGCGGCTACACGGTAGTGGATCGCGCTCCAAAACCAGTTACTTACCATTTTATGCGAACCTATTCTTGGGTCGATGGGGAGTTCAAGCTATTGGCTAACCACACGATGGCGATTCCGGATGAGGAGGTGAAGTGACAGGTATTCGCCTTTATCAATACCTAAGTTTCAATTCTCTGGTCTCATTCATCTTTGAATGGTTGATTTTTTTCTTTGAAAGCTTCGGAAAAATTAGTCACTAAAAGCTTTGCTGTATTCGAATGAAATAAATGCCATTTAAAGCCGGAAACCTATTCCCTGCAGGAGGGCTATCTCATACTTTTCCTGATCAAACGAATATAAAAAGGGTGCTTTGTTGGCTGACCCGGTCTTCTTTTTCTCTTTTCTTATAAAAAAGCCCAAGCCCAACATTTTGCGCTGGAAATTGCTCCTGACCAGGTTTTTACCCAAAATAATCTCGTATAGGTTTTGGAGTTCGGACATCGTGAATTTATCCGGTAACAAGGATTGACTGATCGGCTGATAATGCAATTGGATTCGGATGTGTTCCAACGCTTTTTTTACTGTTTCATTCTGAGCCAAAAACAAATCGGGTAATTCCTCTACTGAAATCCATTCACAGGATTCAAAAAGTGGATCGGCAATAGGGTGCTGTTTTTGGATCTCCACCAAAGCATAAAAACCGATGGTGACCAGACGTTTGGAAAACCAATCTTTTATGGCTTGATTTTCTGCAATTCCCAACTTTTGCATCAATGAATCCAACTGCCCGGGATAATTTCCTAATTGGGTGTAGGATTTGTTTTTGGCTCCAAACACGTGAAACTGCTTTAAATAAAGGGATACCAAACCTGTTCGATCCTGTACTATCCGCGCGGCAGCCTCCTCTACATCCTCCTCGTTTTGAATAAAGCCACCCGGCAAGGAATAGCTAAACTCTCCCCTGGACTTAAAAATCAAGGTTTTAAGCTGATGGTCATCATATCCAAGGATCACACACTCAATTGATAGGCCCGGCAGACACTCTTGGGTAATGTTATAAATCCTCTCTTGAAGGGAAATTTCCATGCCTCAAAGTTAAATACTATTGTACCATTTTAATACATAAAAAATGTCCTTACTATTGTATCAGAACGATAAATTAAAACTTGGGTATGAAAGCACTAAAATATATTTTGATCGCAGTTGGTTTTCTGGTCTTGGCAGGAGCGGTAGCTTGGTTTGGTTTTCTCCGGCCGGCACCTCCCTTGATTTCTCCCGAAGACAGGGCGCAGATTTCCCTGATGCCTTTGCCGGCAAAACTTGAACTGACCGGGGAGAGATTTCTTGTCAGCGCTGATATGGATTATCTCCTTGAAAATCAATCTACCCCAAGGATTGAAAAGGCATTGATTCGTTTTTTCAGCAGGATGAAATCCCAAACGGGTTTTGGAAATAATGCTGCAGCAACAAATAATCTTGTCATCAAACTTGAAAGTTCTGATTCGGACGCATATCCGGAATTTGGTTCAGATGAATCCTATACCTTAACCATTGATTCCGATCTCATCACGCTATCAGCTCCAAAGGAATACGGGATTTTGCATGGCTTGGAGACTTTGGCACAACTGATTCAGGAAGAAAATAGCCAATGGTATATCCAAACAATGAAAATCGAGGACAAGCCAAGGTTTGCCTGGAGGGGATTGATGATAGATGTGGCCCGCCATTTTTTGCCAAAAGAGGTCATTTTACGCAATCTTGATGCCATGGCCGCCAATAAAATGAATGTCCTGCACTGGCACCTGACGGACTTTCAAGGTTTTCGAGTAGAGTCCAAACTTTTTCCGAAGCTTCATGAAATGGGTTCCAATGATAGCTATTACACTCAAGATGAAATCAGGGAAGTTGTCCAATATGCAGCCGATCGGGGCATCAGGGTGGTGCCGGAATTTGACGTTCCCGGGCATTCCACGTCTTGGTTGGTTGGGTATCCCGAATTTGACAGCGGACCAGGTCCGGAGCGGCCTTCTGAGGATTTTGGGATTTCGACCCATGTGATGGACCCTACTAATGAAGATTTATATGTATTCCTGGACCAGATGATTGGGGAGATGTCAGGACTTTTTCCTGATCAGTATTTTCATATCGGCGGAGATGAGGTGAGTCCAAAAAGATGGGAAGAAAATGAAAAAATACAGGCTTTCATGAAAGAGAACCGGTTGGAAAACCCAAAAGCCCTTCAGGCATATTTCAATAATAGACTTTTTAAAATCGTCTCGAAGCATGGTAAAAACATGTCCGGTTGGGACGAAATCCTGAACCCTGACCTTCCAAAAGGCAATATAACGGTGCAGGCATGGAGAAATATGAGTTCCCTTTGGGATGCTGCAAGGCAGGGTTACAAGGCTATTCTTTCCACAGGATATTATTTGGACCATAAGCTTTCTGCCAAAACCCACTACGAAACTGACCCTTTTGTAATTCCCGGAGCAGTCGAAATTGAGATTGATTCTACACTTTGGAAAAGTTGGGAACTGGAAATGAAACTTGATGAGACCACACTAGAAGCTGAATTGTATTTGTTTGGAGAAGGGAAAAATCTCCGTGGTATCATGTCATTTATGGGAGAGGCACGGGGTTTTGAGGAAGCCCGCTTGGAAGGCAACAAGCTTAACTTTGAATTTGCGATCTCCTTGGGGACGTTTAAAAATGAATTGGAAATAAAGGGAGATTCTGTGGTCGGGAGTGCCAGCATCGCCTTGTTTAACCTCCAAGTCGAAGGGCTGAGAAATGGAGGTTCTGATATGCCGGATGGAATTAAACTACCGAAATTTGACAAAATCGAACCACTCACTGAGCTCCAACAGCAAAATATCATCGGGGGAGAAGCTGCCATGTGGACAGAAATGGCTGATCGGCGAACAATTGAATCCAGAATCTGGCCTCGGGCCTCATCGATAGCCGAAAAACTTTGGAGTCCCCAATCCTTGACCTCTGAGATCCCTGACATGTACCACAGACTAATAAGAATGGACGATTACCTCGAAATTCTTGGCATCCGGCACCGGACGACCGGGGAAGAAATCTTACGCGAAATTACTTCAGAACCTTTCCTAAGCCCTTTGAGGGAGCTCGTTTCCATTCTTCAAGAAGACATCCTGTTCAATAGGATGGTCATTTATCAACCCAGACTTTTAACTAGTACACCGTTAGACCGAGTGGTGGATGCGTCAAGACCTGAAAGCCTTATTGCTTATCAGTTTAACCAGGATGCAGCAAAATATGTACAGACCAACGATGAAGCGCTCAAGGCAAACCTGATCGCGCAACTTCAAGCTTGGTCCGGTATCAACAAAAATTTAAATGGGGCTTATCTTACCAATCCCCGAATTGCGGAAATCGCCCTGCATGCCGGGCATTTGGAAAAATTGGCAGGAATTGCCGTACAAAAGCTTAAAGGCGAATCGCCCGAACTCAGTCCGCATGAAA
>JBILPR010000300.1:0-5353 GCA_044373795.1 Algoriphagus sp.
GGTCATCAATTGGATCACTTGCTCGATGTCTTCTTTGCTTGCCGTCTCTACGGTGGTGTGCATGTATTTCAAAGGCAATGAAATCAAAGCCGATGGCACTCCTTCATTGGAATAAGCAAAAGCATCGGTGTCCGTTCCCGTAGTGCGGGAAGCTGCAGATCGCTGAAAAGGAATCTCCTTTTTCCTTGCTGTCGCAATGATCAGGTCCAGCAACTTTTTGTGTACCGAAGCTCCATATGTTAAAACCGGTCCTTTCCCTGCTACTTGCTCACCGCTTGTCACTTTATTATACATAGGTGCGGTGGTATCGTGGCAAACATCGGTGATAATGGCCACATTCGGTTTGATCCGGGCAGCGATCATCTCAGCCCCGCGAAGGCCGATCTCTTCCTGTACAGCATTAACTACATAGAGTCCAAATGGTAACGTCTTACCTGATTCTCTGATTCGCTTCGCAACCTGAGCAATCATATATCCACCGATTCGGTTGTCAAGTGCCCGTCCGGAATAGAATTTTCCATTCAGCTCTGTGAGTTCGTCCTGGAATGTAATCACGCAACCGACATGAACACCCATCTCCTCGACTTCCGCTTTTGTACGAGCACCGACATCTATGAAAATATTGTCCAGAGTGGGAGCATCTTCTTTGCCCTCTTTTCTGACGTGAATCGCCGGCCAACCGAAAACTCCCAGAATAATCCCTTTGTCGGTATGGATATTCACCCGCATAGACGGAGCAATCATATGATCTGAACCTCCATTTCGACGAACATAAATGTATCCATCAGCATTGATGAAGTTGACAAACCAGCTGATCTCATCGGCATGTGCTTCGATTACCACCTTGAACGGTGAATCAGGATTGATCACTCCTACGGCCGATCCATAGTTATCTGTAAAATAGGTATCTACAAATGGACGGATATAATCCAGCCAAATCTGCTGACCTGAAACCTCAAAACCTGTCGGTGAGGCATTATTGAGGTATTTGTAAAGGAAAGTGGTGGTGTCGTTTGTGTTTTGGTGACTCATTAGTTTTTTTTGAATTTTACTTTTTTCCCTGATTTGAAGTTTCAGTTAATTAGTTATTGGGTTATTGGCATCATTTACCAATCATTCATTTTTAGCACTTTTTAAATATCTGATGTATCCATTTAAAATCTTTAAGCAAAAATCATATTTAAATCTTACTTCAGTTAATTCATCTTGTGAGATATAAGATTCATCGAAGACAACAATTAAATGATCAAGAGTTTCTGTGAGTGAGCATCTGGAAATTTTGCAGAATTGTGTATTTTTTTTGAAAATGGAATCTGCCAAAACCCTCAGCTATTATTTGTAACAGATCTGGAAGACCTTTTGGTTTGTATGGTTAGAGCAAACATCTCTTCTGCAGGGAATTTCGCACAGAGTTTACTTACTGCAATCCGAAATTCCCTTGCCTTCTTCCAAGCTTCTAATTCTTCAAAAGTGTTCATATCTGGAGTCGGTCATATAACCAATAACTTAATTACTAAAAACCTCACAAAGGTATATTCCCATGCTTTTTCCTGGGTAGCTTATCCACTTTGTTTTCGAGCATTTTAAAGGCTTTGATTAATTTTTGACGGGTTTCGGAAGGGAAGATTACTTCGTCAATAAATCCCCTATGCGCCGCACGATATGGGTTGGCAAACTTCGAAGTGTACTCATCCACTTTCTCCTGAAGTTTGGCATCGGGATTTGCAGCTTCAGAAATCTCCTTCTTGAATATGATCTCTGAAGCACCTTTGGCACCCATCACCGCAATCTCTGCAGTAGGCCATGCAAAGTTCAAATCGGCTCCGATATGCTTCGAGTTCATCACATCATAAGCTCCGCCATACGCCTTTCTCGTGATCACAGTAATCCTTGGAACTGTCGCTTCGGAGAATGCATAAAGCAATTTCGCACCGTTAGTTATAATCCCGTTCCACTCCTGATCGGTTCCAGGAAGGAAACCAGGCACATCGACTAACACTAACAGAGGAACATTAAAACTGTCGCAAAAACGCACAAACCGCGCTGCCTTGACGGAAGCATGAATATCCAAAACACCTGCCATTGACTGTGGTTGGTTTCCTACGATTCCTATACTTCTGCCAGCAATTCTCGCAAAACCTACCACAATATTATCCGCATAGTTTTCGTGAACTTCCAGAAAAGAATCCTCATCCACAATTCCCCGCACAGCATCCCGGATATCATAAGGATGATTTGGGTTTTCAGGAATCAGCGTATCCAAAACCGGACGGCTCTCATCTCCCTCAATTTCGTATGAATATACCGGCGCGATGTCCTCACAGTTTTGAGGCATGTAACTCAACAGATTTTTAATATGTCTGATGCACTCAAGTTCGTTAGCACAAGCGAAATGGGTAACCCCGCTTTTGGTGCTATGTGCAGATGCACCGCCCAGTTCTTCCGCTGTCACATTTTCCTGAGTTACCGTTTTCACCACATTCGGTCCTGTTACGAACATATAAGAAGTGTCTTCCACCATCAGAATAAAATCCGTGATCGCCGGAGAATAAACCGCTCCGCCCGCACATGGACCCATCACTGCTGAGATCTGCGGCACTACCCCGGATGCACGGGTATTTCTGTAAAAAATATCTGCATAACCTCCGAGTGAATTCACACCTTCCTGAATTCGCGCTCCGCCGGAATCGTTCAATCCGATCACAGGAGCACCATTTTTCATGGCCATATCCATGATTTTGCAAATTTTCTCCGCATTAGTTTCAGAAAGAGAGCCTCCAAAAACCGTGAAATCCTGAGAAAAAACATACACCAATCTTCCATTCACTTCCCCGTAACCGGTAATCACGCCATCTCCGAGGTAATGCTCTTTATCAAGCCCGAAATCTTTGGAGCGATGCATTACGAACTTATCTATTTCCTGAAAACTCCCTTCGTCCATCAGCAAATCCACCCGCTCCCGGGCAGTCAGCTTTCCTTTTTTATGCTGAGCAGAGATCCTGGCGATTCCTCCACCATGAAGTGCTTCTGCGTTTTTTCCTTTTAAAAGTTCGATTTTCTCCTTGTTTCCTGGAAGTGCATACTTGGGTTTGTCTTGCTGACTCATATCGGCTGTTTTTAGAATAAGTCAAATATAACAGGCTTTCGATGGGGAGAAAAAATATCCTTAATCGGTGGTTAGTTTGATTTTCCGGAAGAAATTAAAGTCGATACTTTCAGGGATTTAATGTTTTTCTGCCCATTTGGTTTTCAATAAACTTTCTATATTCGCGCATTCAAAATTTTTAGCAGTATATGAGTATCAAAAAGGCCGCTGTGATTGACATGGGAACCAATACATTTCATTTGTTATTGGTGGAATTGAATGGAGTAAGTTTCAAGACTATATATAAGGAGAAGATTCCTGTCAAACTCGGACAGGGAGGGATCAGTCAAAACTTACTCGCGGCCGATGCTCAGAAAAGAGCATTCCATACCCTGAAACATTTCAAGAATCTGATTGACGGAGAAAAGATCGATCAGATTTTTGCTTTTGCGACCAGCGCAGTCCGCAATGCAGAGAATGGAAGTGCATTCGTGCAGGAAGTGAAAGAAACACTCGGAATCGAGATCAATGTAATTTCTGGTGAAGAAGAAGCTCAGCTCATTTATGAAGGGATCAAACTCTCTGGCTCTCTCAATGGCCACATCAATCTGATGATGGACATCGGTGGTGGTTCTGTAGAATTTATTATCGGCACTTACGAGGATGTTTTCTGGAAACAAAGCTTCGAAATCGGCGGTCAGCGCTTGCTTGATTTGTTCCATTATCACGATCCTATTTTACCAGAGGAAGTAGCAAAGCTGGAAGAATACCTGGAGGGAAAGCTTACTTCGCTGATAGAAGCAATTGAAAAATACCAGCCATCCGGCCTGATCGGTGCATCCGGTACTTTTGACACGCTCACGGATATTTATTTCGAGTCTATGCTCCAGTGCAAGCTTACAGGCCAACATGTCTTCGAGCTTCCAAGAGCAGAATTTGAAAAAATCCACGAGATGCTTGTGACCAAAACTCGCGAGGAACGTCTTGTAATCCCAGGTATGATCGCGATGCGGGTGGATATGATTGTGGTAGCTAGTTCACTGATCGAATTTATCCTGCGCTACGTGCCTGTGGATTGCATCTGCTGTTCTCACTACGCGCTGAAAGAAGGCGCAATTTCTACTCTTCTTCAAAAGCCAGAAATCGCATAACCTTTCCCGCTTTTACGGGTTTTCTCATCTCCCTGATTTCTTATCTTTGAGCGATTTTCAGCACCGATAGTTTTCGGCTGCAGGGAATCAACCTTATGCCCAATCCCATGACTTATTCTTTCGAACAACTCTATCAGTTTACTTTCGACATGCTGACCAAAATCGGTTGCCCGGAAGATCAGGCCAAAATCGGGACTGAGGTTTTGCTTTCCGCAGATCTGAGAGGAGTGGATAGTCATGGTGTGGCGCGGCTATCGGGCTATGTGAGATTATGGGAAAAAGGCAGAATCAATACAACTCCCAATATCCGGGTAGTTCATGAGACGCCAAGTACAGCTGTGGTCGATGGAGACGGAGGCTTGGGATTGGTGGTGGCTCCTTTTGCCATGAAAGTTGCAATCGAAAAAGCTAAAATCGCAGGCACGGGTTGGGTGGCGGTGAAGCATTCCAACCATTACGGAATCGCCGGATACCACGCCATGATGGCGCTGGAGCATGATATGATCGGGATTTCCCTCACCAATGCAAGTCCGCTCGTGGCGCCTACATTTTCAAAGGAAAGATTACTCGGCACCAATCCGATTTCTGTTGCTATTCCTGCGAAAGATCAGCCTCCTTTCGTAGCCGATATGGCAACTACTACGGCTGCCAATGGCAAATTGGAAATCCTCCAGAGAAAAGGAATGGATACGCCAACCGGCTGGGTGCAGGACAAAGAGGGCCAAGAGACCACTTCTGCAAATGGAGTGAAAGACGGAGGCGCATTGCTTCCGCTTGGCGGAGATCGCGAGCATGGTTCGCACAAAGGCTATGCACTTGGAGCAATCGTCGATATCTTTTCGGCAGTGCTTTCCGGAGCGAATTACGGCCCATGGGTTCCTCCTTTTGTTGCGTTTCTGGAGCCTGATCCCAATCCTGTCGGAGATGGAATCGGTCACTTTTTCGGAGCAATGCGGGTAGATGCGTTCCGCCCTGCCGATGAGTTTAAAGCACATATGGACAACTGGATCACCCGATTTCGCTCGGCAAAGCCAACTCCCGGAAATGAAAAAGTTTTGATCCCCGGTGATCCGGAACGTGAATTGGAGGCTATTCGAAGAGCAGAAGGAATTCCTTT
>JBILPR010000301.1:0-5347 GCA_044373795.1 Algoriphagus sp.
CGGATCGCTGCCATCTGTAAAACAGCTCATAGTAAGTTTCAATACTCATCTTTTTCATCCCGCAACTTTAGCTCATAAAGCAAAGCTCATCAAGATGCAGTTCCTCGGAGGGATACAAAGAAAAAGGGAAAATAATCATGAGTAGCCGCAGATATTATTTTCACTTGATATTTATCCTTAGCGATTTGGTGATTGGCGGCTTGTCTCTGTGGCTTAGTGGCTTTTGGATGGAGGGGAGAAATAATGTTCCCAATCTTACAGCAATTGCAATGGTATTGTAGATTTTTTCACAAGGTGGAATGCTGCTCTCAGGGATAAAACAAGGAAATAAATAAGCAAAAAAATCATTGACCGACATTAGGGCTTGCCATTCGATGAGTCTGGAATTATTGCGATCCTGACCAGTGAACTCTACTTCTTCTTCAACTTCAACACCGTAATCTCAGGCCAGATTCCCACCCGGCCAGGAAATGCTAAAAAACCAAAACCGCGATTTACATGTAAGTAACGGCCTAGTTCCTCATACAAACCAGCCCATTTCGGATAGCGAAGGGAGGCAGGGCTCCACTTGATAAAGCCGGGGATCTCTATCCCAAACTGCATCCCATGGGTATGGCCGCTGAGCGTGAGATGGATCATTTGGGAAAAAGATTTGACCTCTTCGTCAAAATGAGAAGGGTCGTGGCTCATCAATATTTTAAAACTCTGGTCGCTAAGGTTTGCCGCTGCTTTTGGCAGGTCTCCATGTTGCGCAAATCCTTTTCCCCAGTTCTCCACGCCGATCAGGTCTATGCATGCACCTGCCCCTTCGACTCCGCTCAGGGCAGGTTTTTGAAGTTTGATGTTTTCGTTTCGCAGCAGCCTGAACCCCAGTTCTTCCTGGATTTCGCATAAGCGCCGAAGATTTCCCGCTTTGGCTTCCTTATTTGGCCAGGTCATATAGTCCCCATAGTCATGGTTGCCTAGGATGGAGAACTTACCCATTGGAGCCTTAAGCTTTTGGAACGTCTCTATCCAAGGCTCCATTTCATTTGCTTGATTGTTGACTAAGTCCCCCGTAAAAAGGATGACATCGGACCCTTGTTGGTTGATCAGGTCCACGCCGTATTCAAGTTTCTTTTTATTGTCAAAGCTTCCCGAGTGGATATCCGAAATCTGGGTGATGGTAAAGCCGTCAAATTCCTCTGGCAAATCGTCAAATTCCAGCGTATGATTGATTACCCGGTAGCGGTATTTGCCGATGAGCACTCCGTGAAGAATTCCCAAAAATGGAATGGTGGATAGTACCAGGGCTGCTTGACTGATAAACTTTCTACGGTCGGGCAAAAAGTCTCCGTCGTTGTTTCCGCTGAAGGAATAAAAAATGCCAGTGCCAATTCGTACTATGTCTTCGCCAAATAGAAATACAAGAATGATCAGCTTTGGCAGGATCGACAGCACCAAAAGAGAGATAAGCCTACCGAAATTTAAACTGATATTACCTCGCTCGAAAGTCAGAAAAACAAAGATGGAAAAGAGGTAGATGGCGATTGAAAAAGTCCAATAGCCAATCTTAATCCAGGTTTGATTAGAAAAAAGCGTTTTGAAAGCCTGGTAAGAATACCAGTCGATCAGGGAGATGAAAACCAAGAAGATGAATAGGCGGAGAAGGATAGGAGCCACTTTCGTGAGATGTTTAAAGGAAGAAATTTAGGGGATGATTGGCAGAGGATATTTCAACAAGTAAGAAGACCTTTTTTTTCTTTGTATTCTTAATAATCTTATTGACAAGGATAAAAGCAAGTTTTGCATTCTGTGCTACGGGCATTGCAGACTTTGGGTTCGATCCAAAGGTCAAACACTTTCATCTATCCGCTTTAGAAACCTTGCGAAAATGGCTGGATTCAGAAAATTGAAAGCTAAAGGCTTGAGCGAACTGCTGGGCTTGTTTGCTTTTTGGGCAATTCATGAATTATCATTTCACTTTAAGTTATCCCAAAATATGATTTCGCAGGCTGGAGCAACCATTTCCAAACCGGCATCACGGCTAGCCCTTCGAGTAAATCATCTTGGTTCCAGGTTAGCAAAACTCCTTTTGAAGCTTCTGTTTCGGATAATGCAGCCTTCAACCCTTTGATTTCCCGATGGAGATTATCAGTGTCTATTTCCCAGCATACTTGTACTGCCCCGATGATTTCCTCGTTCCACTTGACAACAAAATCGCACTCTGAATCTTTGTTTTGGAAATAATGAATTTCTTTAAAGGATCTACGGAGATGGAGGTAGACATAATTTTCCAGCTTTCTTCCCAGGTCTTTACTGAAAGACAGCGAATTGGCAGCTGCTAAGGCAGGGTCAACGCAAAATGCTTTTTTGGGATTGGCCAGCTGCCTGCGAATAGAAGGAGAATACATCGGAATCAAATCAAACAGATAGCTCTCCTCCAGGTAATCGCAGTAGTCGATTACCGTCCTAACTGACTTTATCTCCAAAAGGCTTCCCATTCTGGAATAGCTGAAGGGCTTTCCTACATTGGAGCAAAGAAATACACCTAGCCGGATGAGTGCAGTTTCATTGTTGATATTTCTTCGCACAGCCACATCACGTGTAAGTATATCCCGGAAAAGGGTCCTCAGGTAGTCTTGATCCTGATTTTGTAAAAACTCGGGAAAACCACCAGACAAGAAATAGCTTTCGAAACTTTCCTCACCCAGAGGTAGTTTCTTCAAAAGTAAAAACTCAGTATAACTGAAAGGAAATAGTTCGATTTGCTTATAACGCCCTGTAAGCCTAGTTCCTAATTCTCGGCTCAGCATGCTGGCATTCGAGCCTGTGATATAGAGTTTTTCGCCTTTTTCATGGAGCGATCGGGCAAAGATTTCCCAGCCCTCCACACTTTGGACTTCATCCAGGAGTATGGAAGTTTTCCCCTTTTCATCTCTCAGCCGTTCCAATTTTGGGAAATCAACCGCTTCAAAGTCCACTAATCTGGGGTCTTCAAAGTTCAAATAAAGTCCGGGTTCAGAAGAAGGCAGACTTTTGCGGACCAGAATACTTTTTCCGCAGCGCCTCACTCCACTGACTACAAGGATTTGATTTGATTGAACCGGTAAGGTTTCTTCTCTGGAGATTAGCTGTTTTTGGAGAAAATTCTGATTCTGTTCCTCAATTATCTGCGCAAGTAGATCTATTTGTATCATTTAACTAACTGTAAATCAATACAAATATAAAAGCTTGTATTACAAATACAAGATATCGTGTATTTGTAATACAAGCTTTTTAAGAATCAATTTCAGGAATTCTTGTTTTTGATTCCGAGCAGTTGATGCGTGGGTTAGCCTTGCTTTTCGGCCTCCAGAACACGTTTATGAACCCGAAATTCAGATTAGTCAGGGCAGTACTAGACCAAAAAGTCACAAAAACATCTATCCGGATGATAGGCCGCGGCGATGATGGGCATAAAAATAAATCGAAATGCTTACGGAAACACTTTTTGTCGTCTTGAAGTTTTTTGCCGCTGATAATCCACAACTGTTGAGTCCGCTCCGATAACTGGTTTTGAGAGAAATTAACCCCTCTAAATTGGCCAAAAAGGCACTTTTTATTTGTAAAAATGCCTTTTCGGAGTGGACTCAACTGTTAAAAATTTCGTGCAGAATCAAATAAGAACGGTAAGGTTCAAGGACCAAACGCGGTTAATCCATCTGTCTGCACCGAAAAAAATCGGTTCCAGAGTGACTGGATCCAGAACCGTGTGCTTCTTGATCAAAGGGGTCAGACCAAAGTAGTAGCGGGTATCCAAGACTACATGGCGGCCGATCCGATATCCAATGCCTCCCAATAATCCGGCATCCCATTGGCGCAAATGATTTAAATTCCCTTCCGTGTTATTGTAGGTGTATTTTTCCTTATCGTTTATCAAATAACCGAACTTCCCTCCTGCAAGGATAAATGCATTTTTATCTCCGGGGCTGTAGCGGATAAAAACCGGAAGAGCCAGGTAGTCAAAGTGGGTTATATATTTCCCGGAAAATACTTCATCAAGACTGCTACCCTGACGGGTATACACCAATTCACTAGCTAATGAAAGATTCCTCTTAAGCCCCTTCTCAAAAGCCAGACCTACATTGTAACTCCAAAGTAGATCCGTAAGGTTAGTGCTGGTTTTGATCTGGCTGGCATTCGGGCCTCCGGTAATACCGACTCGAATTTTGCTCTGACCATAAGTGTCCATTGACTTCCCTGAGACCATCAGAACTAAGATGCCGATCAATTGGATGTAGTATTTCATAGGTGCAAGGTTTTTGATGAAAAGATGATTTTGGGATGCCGGATTAAGCAAATTCCTGTCACTTTCGACATAGGGTGTTGTTTGCCGATTGAAGTACAGCCTCCAGCCTTTTTTGGCAGCATGATCCTAAAGCTTCATTCTAAAATGATGCGATGCTTTTGTACTGCCAAATTTGATTTTGGGTTCGGTACGATATGGATGTAATAAACGCCTCTTGGTAAATGCCTGACATCTATTTCTAATTTTTGATTTGCTTGAAAAGACTCAGTCGCCAGTATTTCGTCCGAGGACAGCCTCTTTATTGCGTTTATGGATTTCTCGGAAAGGAGGACTAACTCATAGGGAACAAACAGTATTGGACGTTCCACCTCCCCTAAATTCAATTGACAATACCTCAGTTGCCGGATTAGGATAGACTGCTTTTAGAAATCCGCTGGCAGGAGGGATATAAAAACAGTAAGCCGTTCCGGTTCCACAAGAATTGATCCCAGAAACGCATACTGTAGCCCCATCAGAAGTCGTGAAATAACAGTCTTGATTCTGTGGATTCAGTACAGCCGAACCGGAAGAAACATAAAACGAATAAGTCACTCCCGAACCACCGGAAGTCTGGCTGAATTGCCACATGTTGGAGCCTGGATCAACCAACCAATAGTTGGGGTTGGTAATGACAGGTGGACCTAATCTTATATTCGTTGCTGTGCTTTCGAGGTTACCACAGCTTGGGACGACGGCCTTAACAGAATAGGTGCCATTGGAAATATTGGCGACGGTGACTGTGCTTGAAACTCCAGTTTGGGTATAGCTGCTGCTGCCATTGACCGTCACACCGCCTGTGGTCTGCCAGACCAGATTGATCGGCTGGCTGCTTTGAAAGTTATAATTGCTGGTGGCTGTAATACTCGCGGAGTTTCCTGCACAGATGTTGGACCCTACCGTGATAATGGGTTCGGGTGGCCTATGCTGAATGTAAATCCGTATGTAGCCATTGTTGTTTTCATATCCAACATCTATTGAACCGTTTTGTCTCGCGGGGTTTAGATGGAGTGTTTTCATGATGTCTGATTGTGTGCTGCT
>JBILPR010000302.1:0-5335 GCA_044373795.1 Algoriphagus sp.
ATTGTATCCCCAGTCTTTTTTGGTGATTCCCCAGCCCATGATTCCCAGTCCTGCGAAAGTTAAAATTAGAATTAATCCGTTTCTGAGAGATATTTTCACAGGAACCAGCTCATGGGTTTCTGTTTGGGTTTCTTTTGATTTGCCAAAGTATATGTGAAAACTTGCCCAGATAAAGACCGCTAAAATCAAAAATGCCAAACGATAAATCATTCCCTCGCTAAACTCCAACTCTGCAATATTTTGAGCAAGCAGAGATCCGAACGGATTGACCGGAGAAAATGCTCCTCCTACCAAGGCTGATCCCAAAGCCAAAGCAATGATTGATCTGATATCGTACTGGAGTTTTTTGGCTAACAAAACCAAAATAGGAACCAAGGCGATAATTTCCTCTTGCATTGCAAAAGTTGCCCCGCAGATGGCAAAAGCAATTGAAAGCAGGTAGAGCAGCAAAAACTGAGTTTTCCTGAATCTATAAATCAGCGCTTCAATTCCAACCTGAAGGGCTCCGGTTTTCTCGATCACATAAAACGAGCTTCCAATCAATAAGATCAAAACAAGAATATCGGCTCCGGCGATGATTCCCTCCGGTATCGATAGGAAGATTTCATACACGGTTGCATTCTTGTCTTCAATGGTATGGAAACTTCCCGGAACTACGATTTCTCTCCCAGTTTCCTCATCCAAAACCCTGTCAAAACTCCCGGAAGGAATCAAGTAGGTTGCAATTCCTGCAATCAAAATGAAACCAAGCAGAATAATGATAGGATGAGGAAAGGATAGTTTCATGGCAGTGAGAATTAAAAATCTGTTGAAATTATCGTAAGAATCGCTGAAGCAATATCAACGCGGTAATTTTCCCTGTCTTTTGCGTTGAATTGAATGAAAATCCCCGTTTCCTTTTCTTCTGAATAAATCAAAAGCGAGCTATATCCTGCCTGACCTCCAAAGTGCCCGGTCCAGGTTTCTCCGTTTATTGTGATGCTTTGAAAACCCAGCGGAATAGCATCTCCATTAGGTTGAAGCCAGTTGAGCGCAGGCTGATAAATCCCCATTTTGCCCCGAATCAAATGAATCAAAGCTTTGCTCATATCTTCAGGGGTACTTACCATTCCTGAGGAAGGGGAAGGGTAGCTGGCAAATAGTGTTCGTTTGATGGAAAGTCTTTTCCAAAGAAAAGTCCTGTGATATCCTTCTATATTATTTCCGGTTTCCGGCCATTCCCGCACAAAACCGCTGTTTTCCATTCCTGATGGACTGAGGATTGAGTTTTGGACCAAAGAATCAAAACCTGATTTTTCAGACTTTGAAAGTAAAAACCCCAACAGGTCAAAATTTGTGTCAGCATATTCAAAAGAACCAACTTTTGAATATCTAAGAGGTTTTTCGAGAATCCCGGCGCCATACTCATCCAGTTCCTGAGATTTCTTTCCTCTCAAAATGGTCTTTATAATTCCCGGATCTTTCAAGCCTGAGGTATGGCTTAGAAGTTCTTTAAAAGTCAAATCTGAAATAGTTGAATTTCCGACTTCTGCCAAACCTAAAATTGAAACAGGGTCATCCGAAGTAATACCTTTTTGGTCCAGATAAGTGGCGAGGCCCAAAGCGGTGAAAACCTTGGAGACCGAGGCAACCGGAATTCTGCTTTCAATTTTTAGGGAATCTTTCGTTTCCAGATTTGCAAAGCCAAAAGCTTTCAGGTAGGTGATCTTCCCTTGCTCAACCACCACGGCAGATAAACCCGGGAGAATATAAGTCAATATGGCTTCGTTGAGGGCAGAATCCAGCTTAAGTTCTTGCGAGTCAGCTAAGGATATCGGGATTGGTCTTACACGCGGAAAGCTTTTCCACCATTCCCAAACCAGAAACAGTGCAAACCAAAACACCAAAGCACCAAGGAAGAATCTGATTTTCCGGTTCATTGGTTTCAATTTTAGCTTTGTTTGATAGGTTCAGTGACTGAATTTTTTTTTGGGGTTTTGGATACCTCAGCTTTGGAAAGTTGCTTTCGAAGATCTTTCACAAACTGATGAAAATCTACCGTAATAGTGTGTCTTGGGGTATTGATCTGTCGATAATGAGGGTTATTTACTTCATTGTCGCAAAGCTCCCGGATGTTTGCTGGTCTTTTCCAATTACCTGTAAGTTCCTGGGCCATAAGCTTGCTTTGAAGTTCGGCACCCGGCCAGATGCAACCCAGCGGCTGAAACATCCCGATGAAATAGAGATTGGTGATCTCAGGATGAAACATTTTGAGATAAAGAGGAACCGGACCGGTGGAATAATCGATCAGGTTTTTCTCAAAGAATGGGTGCGTCAGCCAGTATCCTGTACATGCGATGATTGTGTCATATTCCTCTTCCAGCCCATTTTCGAAAATCACTTTCTTGCCTTCTAACCTTTTGATATCCAGACGTGGCTTCACTTTTCCATGACGGATTTTGTGAAGAAGTTCGTCATTGATAGTGGGATGAGTGGACCCGAATGGCTCCGTAATAGGTCTCAGTCCATATAATTCATTATCTCCAAGCATCAGTTTCAGAAGTATCTGATTGAAAAAAGCCCGGACTTTTATGGGAAGCCATTTGGTTTGCTCGGCAACTTTATCGGAGGGTTTTCCGAAGAAAAACTTGGGAACAATCCTATATCCGCGTCTCCAGCTGATTGCAGTTTTTGCGGAAACCCTGCTCGTTTCCACAGCTACATCACAAGCGGAGTTGCCACCACCGAGGACTAAAACTCGTTTATCTGCAAATGGAGTTGCTTTTTTGAAATTATGGGAATGGATAAATTCTCCTTCGAAAACTCCCGGGTATTCCGGAAATCTGGGTTTCCAATGATGCCCATTGCAAACGACCAGGTGCGTATACCGGTCGGTGGTTTCGATTCCGTCTTTTTCTGTCGTGACATCCCAGGCAAGCTGATCGATCCATTTACATTCTTTGACCAGAGTGCCAAATTGTATGTGCGGATAGAGGTAAAACTTGCGCGCATAAGCCTGGAAATACCGTCTCAATTCATCGTGTGAGGGGTAATCTGCCGCGTCCTTATCAAAATCATCAAAGGTGAAATCCTCGTATTGCGAAAGTGTTTTTGAGGAAATGATGTGAGTGGTTTCGAAGACGCTTGAGTGACTCTCATCTTCGGAGTAAATCCAGTTTCCTCCGACTTCTGAGTTTTTGTCGAAGGCAACTGCCTCAAGTCCCTGATCAAGTAGGTTTTTTAATGCGGTGATTCCGGAAGGTCCGGTTCCGATTACGGCAATTTTAAGCTTCATAGGATTACTTGGGTTGTTTTTCCTTGGGGTGATGGGTGATCTTGGGATTTCCCTCCAAATGACGGCTTAAGGTAAATCAAAAACTTTAAAATGGTATTCGAAAACTTGGATTCCCGATCAAAATCGGGCGTGAACCGCTAGGGTGATCAGGTTAACTCACGAAGTAAAAGCTCTTCAAGAAGTTTCATCCCCATGGTAGCTTTTTCCCGGATAAGGATTACCTCCCTATTGTGCGGTAAATCCGGAATTTGGGGATCGATGAGGTATTTTTTAGCGGAGTGTGGGGCATAGTCTATCAATCCAGCGGCAGGATATACCTGAAGGGAAGTTCCTAAAATCAGAAAAATATCCGCTGTTTTTGCAAGATCAATCGCAGGAATCATCATGGGTACTGCCTCTCCAAACCAAACAATAAACGGGCGAAGTTGGCTTCCTTTTTCACACAAGTCTCCCTCCATTATCTCCCAATGATCCAAAGCATATACCAGTTTGGAATCGACCGTACTCTGCGCTTTAGAGAGTTCTCCATGCAGGTGCAAAACTTTGCTTGAACCTGCACGCTCGTGTAAATCGTCTACATTTTGGGTAATGATTTGTACATCAAAATGCTCCTCCAGCCGCGCTAGCGTGAGATGTGCCTCATTCGGTAGGCATTCCCTTGCCTGCTTTCTGCGCTGATTGTAAAAATTCTGCACCAAACTTCGATTATTTCTCCAGCCTTCAGGCGAGGCTACTTCCTGTATGTCATGATTTTCCCAAAGTCCATTGCTGTCACGGAAAGTTTTGATCCCGCTTTCAGCAGACACGCCAGCGCCGGTAAGGACAATAAGTTTTTGTTTTTTCACAGGATATGGAATTCTTTTAGTGTGACCGTAGTCCTGAATCGAACCAACTTGAAATTGGCTTTAATGATGCATCAGGGAAAGGGAATTTAAATCTAATTAATCTTGAGTTTACAACATGCGCTTATCAATCCGAATATCATCCTCTTCGATAGGATTACCGACTTCCGATAAGTGACCAAGTGAATGGTGTTTTGAGGCCCGGTTGGACTGGCTGAGGTGTGTAATCTATGCTGTGTCCAAATCGCACCGTACTGTGCACAGACAAGGGTCTTTTGAGTCGAGTAGGGGTATTATTCAACGAGATGCTCCACAGAGAGTTCTTCTATGCTTATCGAGATCGATTTAGATAATTCCTACTTTTAACTTTAAACCGAAAAGTTATCCACTCATTTCAGGGTTCAGGTAGTGAACCTGTTAACCCATATCATGAAACCGCAGGTTCGAAATTCACATGTTTTGTACTGGAACATATGTTTATTGTGCAGCCAATAGTGATCACTGCCCTGCACTTTTTGCAAACCACACCTTCGTACTCTCTTTTGGATTTGAAAAAGATAAGGCAGGATTCTTTATCTGGAAAACGCTCCTCAAACTTCAAAATATTCATGGTCAGAACCGTTTTTTCGACCAAGTAACCTATAAGTAGGGCTGAGTGTTAACTAAATACCCGGAGGACATTTATAGGTAAGCGTTTGGTATGGGCTAGGTGCCTGGTAGCCGTTCCGATAACTTAACGGGGTTACCCCCCTGCATTCCTGCGCTCGGCTTGCTGAAGCGACTTCCCCTCTGCATTCACTGAAGCTTTCCGTCTCAAGTTGGGAGATGCGGGTTGACTGGAGATTTTAGGTCGTCCAAATGATCCCGAGTCCGGAATAGCGGATGCTTGATTTGGAGTGGATGTCTTTTCGATTTCCCACCGATGCGATAAGAACAGAATATTTCAGGGCGATGGAGTCTTGTTTTCTCCTGTCCGGCATCTGTTCAAAACCAAGAGCATTGATGTGCTCTGCGATCAGTTTCGTGCTCCTGATTTGACTGAGTCGGGCTGGACTTTCAGGTTCGATTTGGTGCTTTTTTATAGGCTGAACTCATTAATTTTTTCATGGCAACACTAATTTTCATTGCACATCTTAATGAAAAAACGCTGTTTTTACTTCCTGAACTTTTGGTGTGCCATAAGTCACTTGGATCTTGGGCCTCTTATAAGGTGCATTTA
>JBILPR010000059.1:0-17689 GCA_044373795.1 Algoriphagus sp.
TGGGGGATTCTGGCACTTCAGCAAGAAAACCTGGTCCAAAATATCACCCAAGAGGAAAAGGATTCTCAAGGATTTGTAATGGTACATCATACCTATGAAATAATGGAAAGTCTCCATTCTATCGAACCCCATGTCATTGCAAAAGACGGGCATTTGGTTGCGGCTTATTGTCTGGCCATGACCAAACATTCAAGGAAGGACATCCCAATGCTAATCCCCATGTTTGAGCAATTTGACATCCTGGATTTTAAAGAAAAAAAGGTGAGTGAGTACAACTACATGTCTGTTGGTCAGGTTTGCGTAGGAAAACACTACCGAGGACAGGGAATCTTCCAGCAACTTTACGAAACCTATCGCGATACTTTCAGGGAAAAATATGAGTTTGCTATAACTGAAGTTTCTACCCAAAATTTTCGCTCCCTGAAGGCTCACCAAAAAATGGGATTCGAAATCATTAAAACCTTTAAAGATGAATTTGAGGAGTGGGCAATAGTGATTTGGGATTGGAGGTAAAGTAATCTTCAAGTAAGTGAACTAGCCAGTAAAATAAAATATGGTTTCGACTTAGTTCGACTGGTTCACCAACCATCGCTCAGCCCCCGTCTCCTCTGTTTCTATTTTAGAGGGAGGGAATAATGAGGAACAACGGCAATATTCCCTCCCTCTAAATTTTGCTCTTATTCGGTCACTGAGCTAAGTCGAAGTAAGTTTTAATTATGATTATTCAATCAGATAAAAATTATTGGCAAGCCTGTAGGTATTCAAAAAAAAATCATTAAAGCAGGTCAGGGAAGGATAGTATAAACTGATCAACATCTTAATTTTCATTTAAATAGAAGGTTTTCTTGTTATAGATAGGTAACTGAATTGGGGAAAATATTTCCCCAATTCTTTTTTTTACCCCCTTTGAAGGTAAAAAATCGCTTTAAAATAACTTGAAAACACGATTTGGCTGATGTGCCTCCTGAATCAAAAGATCCAACTCCTTTACTTTTTCCGGATGATTGGTTGAAAGATCCTTCGTCTCTCCCGGATCTGCATTCAGGTTATAAAGTTCCACTGTCATTTTCGAATCATCCTTCACTTGGAGCTTTACTAACTTCCAGCCATCCTTCAGTATAGCTTGTCTTCCGCCCAACTCATGAAATTCCCAGTAGAGATAATCATGTTTTTTTTGTGCAGGTTGACCAAGCATGGTGGGTAAAAAAGAAATTCCATCAATTTCTTTTGGTTTCTCAGCACCTGTTATTTCTGCAAAAGTTGGCAACCAATCCCAAAAAGCAGATGGATGATCGGATGTACTTCCAGGCTTCACTTTTCCCGGCCATTTGACAATCAGCGGAACATGTACTCCGCCTTCATATAGGTCTCTTTTGTATCCCCTGAAAGGTCCATTGCTATCAAAAAAAACCGGATCGGCGCCTCCTTCTTGGTGCGCGCCATTATCCGAAGTGAAAATCACGATGGTATTTTCGGTGAGTCCAAGTTGATCCAACTTCGCTAAAACCTCCCCAACATAGCGGTCAATTCTTCCAACCATAGCCGCGAAAGTTGCATGGGGATAAGGCTCCGATTGATAACCGGGGATCGACATTTCTGGTCCATAATCGGCCCCTTTACCTCCAATATGCGGTGTCTCTTCTCCAAATTTTAACCTGTATTTTTTTAGAATTTCATCATCAGGGGCTGCTAGTTCCGCGTGAGGCATCACGATCGGCATAAAGAGAAAAAATGGCTGGTCTTTATTTCCCTCGATGAATTCCAGCGTTCTCTCCTGGATCAAATCCGGGGCAAAAGTGGTTTTCTGTATCCATCCATTTCCCGTTAATTCAACTTTTAACTTATTTTCCCAAAGGTGTCCGGGATAGTATCGGTGAGCGTAGCGCTGACAATTGTACCCGAAGAACTGATCAAAACCTTGTTGATTCGGATCGCCTGTAGTCCCCACGAAACCGAGTCCCCACTTCCCAAAAGCTCCGGTGGAATATCCCGCCTGCTTCATGAGTTTAGCAAGAGTGACCAAAGAATCAGGCATCGGATATTGGCCTTCCGGCAATACCTCAAAATTTCCCCTCACAGGGGTGTGGCCGGTGTGCAATCCTGTGATAAAAGCCGATCTGGCAGGAGCGCAAACGGGAGCTCCCGAATAATGATTGGTAAAGAACATCCCTTCCCGGGCCAGCCTGTCAATATTTGGCGTTTCGATATATTTCTGACCCAAAAACCCTAAATCCCCGTATCCCAAATCATCAGCAAGAATAAAAATGATATTGGGTTTGGGTGGAATTACACTCGGAATGGTTTGGGCGTTGACCACTGTAATTACTGATTGAAATATCAGCATGAAAAAAAAGCTGATAATTGATCTTGAGTGAAACTTGTACATGAGCTAAAGTAACGAAAAAAGAAAAATCAGCCTAAAACAAAAAGGGAAGCGATTCTTTCGAATGCTTCCCCTTGATGAAATTAAGATCGTAATCGTAAAGTCATCCCAAGCTACAGTTATTATGGCTTTTCCCCCAGTTACCCGAGTTCATAACATTAGGTATCAATTCCCATTCTAGACCTTTCGGTTTTCGATGTCGATATCTGCATTTCTGTGGTTGCCCATTTCAGAATTAATCCCGAAGGATTAAGACCCTTTATGCTTTTCTCTTGAGTTTTCAACCTTTGCCCGGGATCGTATTCCCGGCCTTTTATCTCTTACTTGATGAATCTAATTTAAAATGAAAAAGAATGTAAGTCAAGTTTTTTTAAATCTTTTTACAACATTTTTTCATTTTATATTCATATTTATATTCAGTCTAAATTCGCTTAATACTCTGATAATCAATCCAAGTCCCACAGGCGATCAACTCTCGAGTTATTTTAGCCTGATTCGCATCAAATACATGTCTGCAGTCATGTATAGATAGGATTGGTCTCCATTAAAGGCGCAATTTGCAGTGCCTTCACCTGTCATGATTGTTCCCAGAAGTTTTCCTTCAGGACTGATCACCAGCACTCCTCCCGGACCAGTCGCAAACAGATTTCCTTTTTTGTCCACTTTCAATCCATCCGGCAATCCTTTCCGATTCTCTCCCACTAGCTCAGTCACATCCAGCAAAACTTTCCCGCTGATTACATTTCCATTTTCATCCAGATCAAATGCATAATAGCGGGCCTTTTCGGGATCGGACTGTGCTATGTACAAGGTCTTTTCATCAGGACTCAGCCCAATTCCATTTGGCCGGCTTAAAGAATCCACTTGTAATGTCAGCTTTCCCGAAAGGTCAATTCTATAAACTCCCTGAAAATCGAGTTCTTTCGTGTCCCACTGATCCAATCCATATGGCGGATCGGTAAAATAAATATCCCCTTTGGAATGGATGACCAAATCATTGGGACTGTTGAATTTTTTTCCTTCGAAAGCTGAAACGATGGCTTCATAATCCGGAGTTGGATTTTCCAAGGAGGATTTCATTCGGGCGATTTGCCGGTTTCCATGCTGACACAAAATCAGATTACCATTCTGATCTAACGCAAGGCCATTTGCTCCAGGCTCCCGCTTTCCCTTTTCTTCTCCCTGATATCCTGATGGCTCGAGATATAAACTCAAACTGTCCAGCTCAGTCCATTTCCAGACTTTGTTCATCGGCACATCTGTAAAAATCAACGCATTTTGGCTTTCTATCCAAAGCGGTCCCTCCGACCATTCAAATCCCGAAGCCAGGATTTCAATTTCTGTCCCGGCAGGGATAAGCGAAAACAGGGAGGAATCCAAAACCTCCAAACTTCCCGAAACCTCTTGTGGAAGATTCTGGACTTGCTTTTCATTTTTTGGGGAAGTGCAGGACAGAACAAAGAAGACAATCAACGATATTTCAACCTGCTTTTTCATAAAATCTAAGTGCATTCACAAATTATTAAATTACCCTAAGCCAATTTATCTAATCTTTCTATGAAATCTTTTATCCTTTTACTCTTGCTTTTAGTTTCTCAGAGGATTTTGGCCCAAGGCCGCCCCAATATTATCATAATACTTACTGATGATTTAGGATATACCGACCTGCCTGCATATGGGAACCCGTTTCAAGAAGCTCCGAATTTAGATTTTTTGGCAAAAAACGGATTAAAATTTAACCAGGCCTATTCCTCTAGCCCAGTATGCAGTCCTTCCCGTGCCGGTCTGCTAACCGGGATTCATTCCACACGTTATCACTTGACTAACTTTATTGCTGGAAATCGAAAGGCAGACTCTCTTTCAATCGATCCGGCTAATTGGAATCCCTTTTTGGAAGGTAGTCAAGAAACTATCGCTGAACTCTTGAAAAGGGAAAAGTACACTTCTGCTATGATTGGAAAATGGCACTTAGGAAATCAAGATGACCAAACGCCATGGGCCCAGGGATTTGATTTTACAAGAATGATAGGAAAAAATGGTCTGGATTTCTACAATTATGGAATCGCAGAGGATAGCTATGATAAGATATTTGAAGATGATGGCAGCCATTACCTCACTGACAAACTCACCGATTATGCATTGGAATTTTTATCACAAAAAGACAAAACCAAGCCATTCTTCCTGTTTTTGAGTTATTCTGCCCCTCATGTGTTCATCATCCCAAGAGGTGACAAAGTGAGTAAATACCTTAAAAAATATGAAACATTCCATGGTAAATACAACCCCTATTATGCTGCGATGATTGAGTCTGTCGATGATGGAATCGGCCAGATTCGGAAAAAAATCACTCAGATGGGTTTGGATGAAAACACCCTGATTATTTTCACTTCTGATAATGGTGGCGTGGGATTACCTGAACTGGGCCCCACTCCCACCAACCTCGAACCTTTCAGAAAATGGAAAGGACATCCTTATGAAGGCGGGATAAAAGTGCCGTTGCTTTGGTATTGGAAAGGAAAAATCCAGCCTGGAGAAACTGACTACCAGACTACAAATCTTGATCTGATGCCTACCTTTGCTTTCCTTTTGGGATTGAAGGAAAACCCTGCTTGGGACGGGGAAAATCTTGTTCCAATTCTTTTCGAGTCCCGAGCAAAGAAGAGAGAAAACCCTCTTTTTTGGCACTATCCTCATTTTTCAAATCAATTGGGTCTACCCTCCTCTGCAGTGAGAAAAGGGGATTGGAAGCTAGTTTTTCATTACGAAAAACATGTGGCAGAACTTTACAAAATTTCTAGCGATCCCTCTGAAAAAGAGAATTTGGTAAAATCCAATCCAGAAAAAGCAGAAGAACTTTTTGCACTTCTTCAAACCTGGCTTACTGAAACTCGAGCCAACCTTCCGATTTTAAAATCCACTGGAAAACCAATTGAACTTCGTGCCAAATTGTTTTAAAGCCCTGTTGCCTGACTGGATTTACCACGATGAGCGATGAGCTTTTCGCGGATTTTTAGTTTCCTGAATACTTCCAAAGGCTCAGCGGCACCACCAATTCGTATCCTTGCTTCCCGCACCAACGATCTCACATCTGTCAAAAATGCTTTTTGCAATACTTCCTGAGCACCTGTCACATCTCCTTCCATCTGGCAAATTCTAAGCTTTTCCCGATCCACCAATAATGCTTTTGAGTAGGCTTGAGAAATGGATTCCAAAGCCTGCATCAGATCTTCAAGCGGATCTTTTGTATTGTGACTTGCATCGATCATCCAGGAAATACTGCTCCACCCCTGAGCTCCATCCTCATCTCCGGCTATTAGTTCGCAAAAAATCAGAAATAGCTGATACGGTTTTGCACTCCCCGTACTGAGATCATCGTCTCCATATTTGCTGTCGTTGAAGTGAAATCCGGCTAATAGATTCTGATGCAGGAGCGTTGCCACGATCTGCTCAATGTTGGTATTGGGCAGATGATGTCCCAAGTCCACCAACACTTTCGCCCGATCTCCAAGCTGTCTGCAAAGCCAAGAAGAAGTCCCCCAATCCGGAATTACCGTATGGTAAAAATTTGGCTCGTAGGGCTTGTACTCCAGCAATAGCTTCCAATCTGAAGGCATTCCTGCATATATTTCTTTGAGCGAATCAGCAGTCCATTGCAAGGAATTTCTAAAATTCGCCTGTCCAGGAAAGTTACTTCCATCAGCCAGCCAAACCGTCAGCCCTTTGCTTCCCAGACTTTCCCCGATTCGAATCACTTCCAGGTTATGCTCGATCGCTTGTTTCCGAACTGAAGAATCAACGTTACTCATCGAACCCATTTTATAACTCAGGGGCTGCCCGTAATCCTGAAAAGTATTGCTGTTCATGGCATCAAACCCAATCTGAAGTTCGGCGGCCTTTTGGCGGATAGCGGTAGCATCCTTCGGAATATCCCAAGGAATATGAAGGGAAACCGCATCAGTTTTCTTAGTTAAGAGGGCCAAAAGACCAATATCATCCAGCTTTTCTTCCAAATTTCTTGGCTCCCCGCCAATCTGAAATCTCCCAAATCTAGTTCCGCCTGCACCTAGAGCCCAACTGGGAACTGCTATCTGGAAAGATTGAATTTGTTCGATCAGTAACTCAATATTTTGCCCCTCAGCTTCCAATTGCTCACTGAGAAGTTTGAGAGATTTTGAGTGAAAGGGATCGATCGGGAAATCGGAAAGTTGATCAGATGTGATTTTCATAGGTCTGTAATTTTGGCTTCATCTACTTTTGCATTGATCCAAAAAGGAGCGGTCACAAACCAGATAATCATTCCCAGGGTCATCAGATGATGGCTTGATTCAAGTTCGATTTTCCCCATAAAAAAGAGTACAGAAGGAATCCCTGTCAGACCCAAGCCTATAAAAGAAAGGAGTTTCAGAAGAGTCTTCATAGGGCAATTGATTTTTTGAGTGGATACTTGATTTTAGATAATGCAATGAAAAGGAATACTGCTACAAACCATCCGGGAAGGCCCAGAAAGAATATTTCGATTCCATAATACTGATTTAGCGCCAGGCAAAATACGAGTGTCAGTATCCAGGAAAATAAAGCCGGTGAGCTGAATTTGGTATTATTGGAAAGTGCTTGTTCTTTCTGAAAGCCAAACCTGTCTGCGAAATAGAAATCCGCGAAAATCACTGCTCCCATCGGCATCAAAAGCAATCCGTAGAGTGCCACAAAATCAAGTAATCTCATGACAAGCGCAGGAAAGCAAGCGGCAAGACTGGTGATTCCCCCCACGATTGCTGTGATTTTCCAGGTTGGAATTTTAGGGAAAATAGCCTGTAATGCCAATCCGGCACGATAGATGGTCGGATTGGCAGTGGTCCAGCCAGCCACAATTACGCAAACAGCTCCGGCAATCCCAGCTGTCTGGAAAGCAATCTCACCCGGAGCAAATTCTTGTGAGTTGGAGTTGGCCTGAAGAAATACTGCATATAAAATACCTGAAGCAATCCAGGCAAGGAAGTGCCCTAAATAAACTCCACCGAATGTAAGAAATCCATATTTCCAAGACTTGGCGTACCGTAAAATAGTTAGGTCAGACATCCCGATATGCATAGCCATATTACAAAACCAAGAGAAGAAAATGATATGCCAGATGGTGAATTTGGACATGCCCGGAAGTGGGACTCCTGTCCAGATTACTTCCTTTGCTATTGTGATGAGACTATCGAAAGAATTTACTCCCAGTTGCGTCAAACCGATGAATCCGGCTGAGAGAAAAATTAAAATCATCCAGGGAGACATGATATTAGCAAATTTTGCTACCTGATTATAGCCTTGAATTGCCACAAGCGTGATAACTGCCCCTACCAAAAACACGGTCACCACCCAGCCCGGAGTTCGAGGCATCCAATCTTGAAGAGTTGGCATTTCCAAACCAAATGGAATACCCACGGCAGTTGCCGAAACTGCAATCATCGAACCTGCCAGAAAACAAAACATCAAAGCATTGACCAAATTATACCAACGAACTACCTGGATTCCTGAGATTCGCTCCAATTGATAATACAAAGTCAGCCTTTTTGCTGTAGCAATAGGTGAAGTGATGAAAGCCCAGCTCAGCACAGCAAGTAAATTACCAATCAATAATCCGAAAACAAGATCTCCCGCAGTCACCCCATGAGCAACAAACAGAGGACCTATCACAAACTCCGTCCCGGCGGTATGCTCTCCAGCATACATCCCAAGGAAGCTTTTGCTGCCTTTGAGATTTTGCTGAGGGATTGGCGTTCTCTCAAACTCATTCGTGTCCGAAATTATCTTCTGGAAAAAATTCTTTTTCATACAATCTATTTTAACTCATAATTAAATCATCGGCTTATCCATTCTATCCTGCCGTATCCTTTATTTAATTTTCAAAATATTTGAGAGAAATTAACTTTGGGAAAAGACTTAATTGAGGTAGATTTTAGGAGTAGGTAGATTTTCAGAAAAAAACTTGCTTTTAACCCAGTTTGACTACTTAATTAAATAAAATCACATCATTCAAGACAGCACAGGATACCTAATGTCTGCTTTTGATACAAATTCACTATACGAATCAACCTGCCAATTGCTATGGACACACCTATTAAGAATTTTAAATATGTAAGTTTTCTTTGGGATGAAGCAAAAGCTGCTGCTTTCGCCGGAAATGAAGTCGATTTACTCATCTACAGGTCAAATATTCTCGGAACCGATCTCCGAATCACAAATTATGGAGGTGGAAACACCAGCTGCAAGACAATGGAACCGGATCCATTGACGAAAGAAAAAGTCGAAGTCATGTGGGTAAAAGGTTCTGGTGGAGACATTGGCACCCTTACTAAAGCGGGTTTGGCAGGCCTCTATGTGGACAAACTTCGCTCATTAAAAGGAATCTATAGAGGTCTGGAATTTGAAGACGAAATGGTCGAACTTTTCAACCATTGCATTTATGATTTGCAATCAAAAGCACCTTCGATTGATACACCGCTTCACTCATTTTTACCATTTAAGCACATAGACCACCTTCACCCGGATGCAGCTATTGCGATCGCTGCCTCAAAGGATGGCGAGAAAATAACGCAAGACCTTTGGAAAGGTCAAATCGCTTGGGTGCCATGGCAGAGACCGGGCTTCGATCTGGGTCTCAAACTTAAAGCAGCTTTGGATCAAAATCCCGGAATCCGCGGAATCATGTTGGGCGGTCACGGTCTTTTCACTTGGGGAGATACTGCTTTCGATTGCTATATCAATAGCCTTGAAGTGATCGAAACTGCCTCAGCCTATCTGAACGAGAATTATGGGAAAAGAAGACCTGTTTTCGGAGGACAAAAAACAGAATCCCTCAAACCTGAAAACAGAAAAAAGCAGGCGGCTAAAATTGCTCCCATTCTGAGGGGTTTGGCTTCTTCGGAAAAAAGAATGGTCGGTACATTCACTGATGCTCCAGAGGTTTTACAATTCATCAATAGTCATGACTTGGGTAAATTAGCTCCAATGGGAACCAGCTGTCCGGATCACTTCCTTCGAACCAAGATCAGCCCCCTTGTTTTGGATCTTCCCGAAAATGAAGATTTCTCAAATGTAGAAGAACTGAAGTCAAAAATCGGCGAGGTATTCCAAGCCTATCGTGAAATGTATGCTGATTACTATTTGAAGCATAAGCATCACAACAGCCCTGGTATGAGAGACCCTAATCCGGTCATCATCATTTGGCCGGGAGTGGGGATGTTCAGTTTTGCAAAAGACAAGCAGACCAGCCGTGTTGCCAGTGAATTTTATATCAACGCGATCAATGTAATGCGTGGCGCTGAAGCAGTTTCAGAATACGTTTCCCTCCCCCTTCAGGAAGCATTTGATATCGAATATTGGCTACTAGAAGAAGCTAAACTTTCGAGAATGCCAAAAGAAAAGCCGCTCTCCAGAAAGATCGCTTTGGTCACAGGAAGTGCAGGTGGAATCGGAAAAGGAATCGCTGAAAAATATATTCAGGAAGGTGCTTGCGTAGTCGTAACCGACAAAGACGCCGATCGATTGAAGGAAGCGGAAAAAGAGTTCCAAAAGAAATTTGGAAAAGATTCCTTCCTAGGTGTCTTGCTCGATGTGACTGATGGAGATAGTCTTGAAAAAGCGATCGAAGCAACGTGCCTGAGATTTGGCGGAGTGGATATTATCGTCAACAATGCAGGGATTTCTATCAGCAAGACTTTCGAAGATCACACAGATCAGGACTGGTCAAGACTGAACGATATTCTGGTCATGGGACAATATATCGTGTCCAAAGCCGGAGTGAAAATCATGAAAGAACAAGGCTTAGGCGGTGATATTGTGAATATTGTGAGTAAAAATGCTTTGGTTGCTGGCCCAAAAAACGTAGCTTATGGTACTGCAAAAGCGGCCCAATTGCATATGTCACGCTTGATGGCAGCTGAACTGGCTGACTATAAAATCAAAGTGAACGTGGTGAACCCGGATGCAGTAATCGAAAATTCTAACATCTGGGAAGGTGGCTGGGCAGAAAATCGCGCTAAAGCCTACGGAATAGAAGTGAAGGATCTCCCTCAGTATTATGCAAATCGCACTTTGCTGAAGGAAAGTGTAAAAGTAAGTGACATTGCAGATGCTGCATTTGTGCTGGTAAGTGGTCTTTTGGACAAGACAACCGGTAATATGATCAACGTCGACGGAGGTCTGGCAGCAGCTTTTCCAAGATAGCACTCCTTTATTTGCTTTAACAATAAACCCACCCCATTATGATCATCGATAAGTCTGACCGCATTCACCTGGATTCCAGAACACCCAAATACCTTCAGGTTGTTAATCTGATGCTGGATGAAATCGAAAAAGGAAATCTGAAAGTAGGTGACAGGATTCCTTCTATCAATGAGACAAGTTTTGACTTACTCTTATCAAGAGACACTGTGGAAAAAGCCTACAATGAACTTCGTGATCGGGGGATTATCACATCGGTAAGAGGTAAAGGGTTTTATATATGCTCGACAAATATGGGCAGCAAAGTCAAAGTGCTGCTCCTATTCAACAAGCTCAGTTCTTACAAAAAAATTATTTATTACTCTATCATTGAGACCCTTGGCGCACAGGCTTGTGTGGATCTCCAAATACACCATTATAATCGGAATATTTTAGAGGACCTTTTGGCACAAAATCTTGGCAACTACAATTACTACGTCCTTGCACCTCATTTCTTTGATAAAAATTCGCATCCCGAGACAGCATACGATCTGATCAAAAGAATCCCAAAGGATAAACTTTTGATTATGGATAGGGCCGTCAAAGGTCATGAAAATGAGTTTCCGGGAATTTATCAGGATTTTGCAAAGGACATATTCGAAGCACTTGAATCAGGGATTACACTGCTGCGAAAATACACCCGCTTGATTTTAGTATTCCCCAGAGGAGACCATTATCCGGTCGAAATTATGGACGGCTTCAAGAGATTTTGCTTCTTCCACGATTTCAATAACATGATCGTGGACGGAATAGACGACGAGCCACTTTACGAAGGAGATTCTTTTATTGTCCTTGCTGAAACTGACCTTGTCAACATCATTAAAAAAAGCAGGGAACAGACCTTAAAGCTAGGAAAAGATGTAGGGATCATTTCCTACAATGACACCCCGCTAAAGGAAATTCTGGCCGAAGGAATCACCACCATTTCGACAGATTTCAATCACATGGGAAGGTCAATCGCTCAGCAAATCCTTGGGGAGGAAGATAAAATCCCAATCAAAAACCCATTCCGATTCATCGTTCGGAAATCCCTTTAATCAATGAATAGATTTCTCTTGCTGGTTCTGACTTTCGGGCTGACAGTCTCCGTTTTTGCTCAGGAAAGACCCAATATTATCTTTATCCTTGCTGACGATCATCGACATGATTTCATGGGGTTCACTGGTGCTGTGGAAGGTTTGGAAACTCCAAATATGGACCGAATCGCAAAAAACGGAGCCCATTTCCCCAACGCGTTCGTCACTACAGCTCTTTGCTCACCAAGTCGTGCTTCAATCCTGACCGGAAAATACGCCCATTCTCATACCATCGTTGACAATTCTGCACCTATTCCCGCAGGAACTCAATTCTTCCCCGAAATCCTGCAGGCAAATGGCTATCAAACCGGGTTTCTTGGAAAGTGGCATATGGGAGATGCGGATGATAAGCCTCAGCCAGGTTTTGATTATTGGTTGAGTTTTCGTGGTCAGGGAGTTTACAATGACCCTACCTTCAATATCAACGGTAAGCAAGTGAAACAGCCCGAGGGAAGCTACACTTCTGACTTGCTGACTGACTATGCATTGGAGTGGCTGGAGGGAAGAAACAATGAGAAACCTTTTTTTCTGTACCTGTCTCATAAGGCAGTTCACGCTGAATTTCAACCTGCCAAAAGACATCAAGGGCTGCATATAAATACGCCCGTTGTCACGCCTCCAAGTATGTACCTGACTGCAACTGCAGAAAGTCCCTATTTCTCAGATCGTGAAAAGCCTATCACCACCCCCGTGAATTACAAGGATATTCCTGAATGGGTCCGAAGGCAGCGCTTCTCCTGGCATGGAGTGGATCATATGTACCATGGCCAGATTCGTTTTGATGAGTTTTACAAACTCTACTTGGAAACACTGATGGGAGTGGATGAAAGTGTGGGGAGAGTCCTGGATTGGGTAGAGAAAAATGGACTGAAAGATGACACCCTGATTATTTACATGGGTGACAATGGTTTCAGCTTTGGAGAGCACGGGTTAATTGACAAGCGCCATGCGTATGAAGAATCAATGAAAGTCCCATTTTTAGCACAATATCCGCCACGGATCAAGGCAGGATCAGTAAATCAAAACATCGTCATGAACATCGATTTGGCTCCGACTTTTCTGGAGCTTGCCGGTGTGCCAGGCTCAAAACCGGATATCCAGGGACAATCTTTGTTGCCTATTCTCAAAAACCCTGAAAGCTCATGGCGGGACAAAGTTTTCTATGAATACTATTGGGAAATGGCTTTCCCTTCTACACCCACAATTTTTGCAGTTAGAACTGAGAAATACAAGTACATATTCAATCAGGGGGTTTGGGATATCAATGAACTTTACGATCTGGAAAAAGACCCTTACGAGATGAATAATCTAATTCGTTCTCCTGAGCATCAAAAGATAGCTGAAGAACTCAGAAGCGAAGTGTTCACTTGGCTGGAGACCACAGGCGGAGAGCAAATTCCGCTAAAAAGAATTACCAATCCGAAATTTGATCACAAATATCAAAAAACCTTTTGACCTATTCCTATGAACACAATACCGGTTACAGCCGTCTTTGACATTGGGAAAACGAATAAGAAATTCTTTCTTTTTGATGAAAATCTTAGGGAAGTCTACAATACCTATATCCGTCTGGAAGCAGATATCGATGAAGATGGATTCCCGAGCGAACCCCTGAAACCGGTTGAAGAATGGATGATCGCGACTTTCACAGTTGCGCTCGAGTCAAAAGAATTTGAGATTAAGCGCGTGAATTTCTCAGCTCACGGGGCTTCATTCGTCCATACAGATGGGGCGGGCATTCCGGCCACTCCACTTTACGATTACCTAAAGCCTTTTCCGGAAGATCTTCTGGAGCGATTCTATTCAGAGAATGGAGGTAAGATGGCTTTTTGCCAGAAGACTTCCTCTCCTCCTCTGGCCATGTTGAATTCCGGCCTTCAGATTTACTTTATCAAATACGCAAAACCGGATTTTTTCAAAAACGTTCGTCATTGTCTCCATTTACCTCAGTATTTCAGCTTTCTGTTTACAGGAGTCATGGTTTCAGATTATACCAGTATCGGTTGCCATACAGGCTTGTGGGATTTTGAGTCAAAGGGATACCATGAATGGGTGAAGCGGGAAGGAATCACTCCACTCCTTCCGCCTATAGTTCCGGGAAATACGCTTTTGAAAACCAAACTTGAACTTGGCAGAATTCCCTGCGGCATCGGAGTTCATGATTCTTCAGCTGCTTTGCTCCCCTATTTGAAACAGGAAACTGAGCGGTTCGCTCTACTTTCCACCGGAACCTGGGCCATCAGCATCAATCCCTTTAATAAAACTTCCCTCACTGAATCTGAGTTGGTGAGGGATTGCCTTCAATTCCTGAGCATCGCCGGCGAACCAATTAAAATCAGCCGTCTCTTCATCGGTGAAGAACATAAATATCAGGTGGATGAAATGTATGGGTTCTTCGATCTTCCTTTGGGTACTTACAAAAAGCTGAAATTTGACGAAGAACAATTCGAAAATGTCAGAGATCATCCTTCAAAGAGAATCGGGTTTCATTATTTGAAACCGGCGGATTACGGATTGGAAAAAGCCAATCAGACCGATTGGGCAAGCTTTTCTGATTTTATCGAGGCGTATTACACCTTCATCCATGAGCTAACCGATATTCAGGTAGCATCGTTGAAATTGGTATTAGATGATGCGCCAGTGGACCGTCTTTTTGTGGATGGGGGCTTTAATGCTAATGATATTTTCCTCGGCATGCTGCGCAAAAAACTCCCGGGAATGGAGATTATTCCGAGCGATTTCCCGAATGGTTCCGCTTTGGGAGCAGCCATGCTCGTCACTATGGATAAGAAGGATTAACTTTTACACTGCATGAAGCCTGACTCTCCTCATATTGCCCTTTTCATCCCTTGCTATGTGGATCAATTTTATCCAAAAGTAGGGGTTGCAACACTTGAATTACTGGAAAAACTTGGCTGCAAAGTCAGCTATCCTCCCGGACAGACTTGCTGCGGACAACCCATGGCAAATGCCGGTTTCGAGAGAAACACAATCGGAACTACCCGACATTTTATCGAAACATTCAAAGACTACGATTACGTAGTCGCGCCTTCAGGAAGCTGCGTCCTCCATGTGAAAGAACACACTCCGGCGATCCCGGAATTGGAAAAAGAACAAGCTGAACTCCATCACAAGGTCTACGAACTCACGGAGTTTATCACCGATGTGCTTAAAGTACAAAGAATTGACGGAAGCTATCCGCACCGCGTCGGATATCATGCTTCCTGCCATGGTCAGCGGGGTTTAAGATTGGCTTCCAGTTCAGAACTGAATGAAGAGCCTTTCAGCAAAGCCAGAAAACTTCTCGAAAACCTTGTTGGCCTCGAGTGGGTTGAACTCACGAGGACGGATGAATGCTGTGGTTTCGGAGGAACTTTCGCAGTAACTGAAGAAGCTCTTTCCATCCAAATGGGAAAAGACAGACTCGATGATCATCTGGTTCATGGAGCAGAAATCCTCACCGGCGGCGATATGTCATGCATCATGCATTTGCAGGGAATCGCCTCCAGAAATAAGCAAAAGCTTGAGTTCAAACACATCGCTGAAATCCTAAACGAAGCCCTCTCATGAGCCATCCGGTACAAGCTGCTGAATTTCTTCAGGATGCTGCCAAATCCAAATGGCACGATGAAACCTTGTGGTTTGTCCGTGATAAGCGGGATAAAATCAGCCATACCATCCCTGAATGGGAACAATTGCGCGAATTGGCTTCGAAAATCAAAGACAATGTCCTCGGAAATCTGGATACCTACTTGGAGGATTTTGAGCGAAATGCCACAAAAAACGGAATCAAAGTGCACTGGGCAAAAGATGCCGAAGAGCACAATGCAATCGTGCTGAGCATCCTTCAGGAGAAAAACTGCAAGGCAATCGTCAAGAGCAAATCCATCCTGACCGAAGAGTGCCATTTGAATCCATATTTGGAGAAAAGCGGAATTGAAGTCGTGGACACAGACTTGGGCGAGCGAATTGTACAATTCCTCAATCAGCCGCCAAGTCATATTGTATTGCCTGCGATTCACCTTAAGAAAGGGGAGATTTCAGACCTTTTCCACGAAAAACTTCATACCGAAAAGGGTAATGATGACCCTACATACCTGACTCAGGCTGCAAGAATCCACCTTCGCGAAAAATTTCTGGGAGCAAAAGTCGCCATCACAGGAGTGAACTTTGGAATTGCCGAAACCGGAGAATTTGTCGTCTGCACCAATGAAGGCAACGCCGACATGGGAGTGCATCTGGCGGATGTGCATATTGCCTGCATGGGCATCGAAAAAATCATCCCAAAGCGTCAGCATTTGAGCGTTTTCCTTCGCCTGCTGGCAAGATCAGCTACCGGTCAATCCATCACTAATTACACTTCCCATTTCAGAAGCCCGGCTCCCGGAAGAGAGATGCATATAATTTTGGTGGACAATGGTCGCACCGCTCAACTCGGCCGTGAGACTTTCAGAAACTCCCTGAAATGTATCCGTTGCGGTGCTTGTATGAATACCTGTCCGATCTATCGCCGAAGCGGAGGTTTCAGCTACGAAAGTACCGTTCCCGGTCCGATTGGATCGATCCTTTCTCCGGGTTTGGATTTGAAAAAACACAGCACATTGCCATTTGCCTCCACCCTTTGCGGTAGCTGCTCAGACGTCTGTCCGGTGAAAATCAACATTCACGAACAATTGTATGCCTGGAGACAGGAAATCACAAAAGCTCAGGGAACTTCGCCAAAAAGCCTTTCGATGATGTTGGGAAATGGAATTTTCAAAAGTCCGTTGGCTTATAAAATATCCGGAACTTTGATGCGGGCAGCTTTGAAAACCCTGCCTGAAAGTCTGATTTATCACCCGCTCAATGCATATGGCAAAAGTCGGGACTTGCCGGAATTACCAAAAGAATCTTTCAAGGACTGGTATAAAAACAACAGAGGATGAGTAGCAGATCAGAAATTCTCGGCAAAATCAAAAGCCTTAAACTGGAAGACAAACCGCTTCCCGAAACTCCGGACTTTGCCGTGTCTCCAAATTTGGAAGAATCTTTTATCAGGTCAATCCTTTCCAACAAAGGCGAGATTTGGACCATTCAGGAGCTTGAGGGAAAGATACATTCAGGTACTTTTCCGAAGGTTTACACTAAGATTTCCGAATTCGAATCGTTTTCCAATCAGGATTTACCTTCTGATCCGCATGAGTTTGCAGACCTGGATCTTGCCATTCTCCGCGGTCAATTTGGCGTCGCTGAAAATGGAGCAATCTGGCTGGAAGATTCGGATTTAGGTTTGCGCGCGGTTCCATTCATTGCAGAGCATCTTGCGATTCTTCTGGACCGAAGCCAACTAGTTGGCAATATGCATCAAGCCTATCAAAAAGTGGGAATGGCAGAATCAGGTTTCGGACTTTTCATAGCCGGACCATCCAAGACTGCAGACATTGAGCAATCTCTCGTAATCGGAGCCCATGGAGCCAAAAGCCTGCTCTTAATTTTAACCTAAAACCCATTTCAGGCAAGCGAGTGAACTGCGATTCTGTTTCCTTCAGAATCCAGAAAAACTCCCATATACCCGATATCTGGAGCGATCATTTTCTTATTAATGAGAACTGATCCCCCTGCCTTTTCTACTCTTCCCAATTCTATTTCACAATTTTCGGAAGAAAAGTAGATCAACGGACCTGCAAAATCCGAGGTTTTATAAAAATCCTTGTGCAGGACCAGACTTCCTCCGGCACCCAATTTTTCCTGATCCCAGGGAAACCAAGCCATCACCAAATCTCCCATCTCCTGCTTACTCAACTTGCAGTCGAACGCTTTTTCGTAAAAAGCGATCGCCCGATCCATATTCTGGACGGGAACCTCAAACCAGCCTATAGTTACAGATTTCATGTTACCTGAGAGTCAATGAATAGTTATTTGGTTATTGAATGGATATTTAACATTCAACATCATTCATAATTCGGCTTTCGTTATTCGATGTTCGACATTCGAAATTTTTAAG
>JBILPR010000303.1:0-5298 GCA_044373795.1 Algoriphagus sp.
AAACTTCCATTTGGCATGAATTTCCAGGAAGGGATATCTTTCCAATCGATGGGTTTGGTCTCCTGCGCTTGCGCGAAAGTGGCGGTCAGGCAAATCAACCAGACCAAGAGTACGAGTTTTTTCATGTGTTTATAATTGATTTTTAATGGCCATCCCGATAGCTATCGGGAGGAATCGCGCATGGCTGATAATCATTCTTCCGTGTGACGTCTGCGTCATGCTTGATTTCATGGGGATGAGAATTACGTAATTCAATTTTAAAGTGGTCTATGAGAAAAAGGACCACGACAAGGTTTTCAAAGTGGAAAATAGAGGAAATTTTGTACAGGAGAAATTGGAAAAGGGTGAATGGTAAAAAAACACCTTTCAATTTAACAAATTAGATTAAGCACCTCTTGTTTTGCTTTCTTCAAGTTGACTTTCATTGTATTATTCCAGGGCGGGCTTCGACTTGAATTTTGTGGGGATTCCGAAGTTTTGATTGGTGGTCTGTGAGGACACAGGCCACGGATTTTGACAAAGTCCATGAGTCGAGACTTGGCAGGAATAAAGGAAATTCTTCAAAAAAAGATACAAAAACCCTCAACAATACCCGATATAGGGTATTGTTTGGTGGATAAACTAGCCCTAAGTTTATCGTACTTGGGTGACTGTCCAATTTTTATGTTAAACTTTTATTGAAATTTTATGAAAACAATCAAACGCTGGATTAATAGGCTTTGGATTCTGAATGCCTTTAATGGATGGTTTGCTGGTGGGAATTTTTCTCCAGATAGCTCAAACTTCAACAATGGTTTAAAAATGATAACTGGATTAAGATGAAAAATTCAATAAAATGTCTTCTATTATTTAGTTTATGGAGTTGTGATGAAACATTTCCTTATGAAACAGGCAGATTTCCTGATGAGCAGCCCATAAATCTTGTAGATTTGAATTCAGTTCATGATGAAATGAATTCAAATTTTGTCCCAACTACAGCTGAAACTAGCGTTAATTTTATTTTTTCCTCGAACGCCAAATCTCAAGGAATTCATTTTGATTTAGATTCAAGGGTATTGGTTTTTACCTGGGATAAAGAGACTGGATCATTTTCCTTTAATGTTGGTAACTTTGAAAATAACCAGTCGATTACAAGTCCTCTTTTCAAAATCAATTCTCAGAAAAATGAAAAGGGGCCTCATTCGTTTTTTGATCTAAGCAAGGATGGATTCATCTTATTTAGTCGTGACAATTCGCTAGAAGTGTACGCTATCTATTCAGAGCCTATAAATGCGGAAAATCAAACAATAGATGGTAGAAACTCCACTTTCAGACTATTTGGAGGATCTGCTAATGAAATGTATCCTTGTTTTTATGGATCAGATTATTTGCAAGGTGCAGGGGTACAGGGAAATGGAAGATTGGAAAAGATGCTTTTTAGCTCGGATCGAGATGGCTCTTTTGACATCTATGAGATCGATCTACCCGAGAATCAGTCTGTAATTGACTTCATGAAAAGTGAACAAGCAAAGCAGATAATAAAAATTGGGATTAATACTTCATCCAATGACCACATGCCCTTTGTTTATGGCGATTTATTGGTGTTCTCTTCCGATCGACCGGGAGGATATGGTGGATATGATCTGTATTATTCCCAAAGAACTAGTAATGGATGGTCAGAGCCGATCAATTTCGGTCCAAAGATCAATTCTGAATTTGATGAGTTTCGGCCGGTAGTTTCGGATTCTTGGGAATTCTCAAATCAGGTGATGATCTTCTCCTCCAACCGCCCCGGTGGATTGGGAGGATTTGATCTTTATTTTGTGGGGATTGAGAAGTTTTGATAATCCGTGGTCTGTGTCCCCATATACCACTAGTTGCTTCAAACTACTTTCAAAAGATCTGAGGCAATCCGATGGAGTCCTTCCACTACTTTCTTTCGGTTTTCGGGTCGAGGGACGACACGACCTGTGATATAGTGGCCAAGTTGTTGCTCATTAATTCACGAAGCACGTGCTATTGCTGTACCAAGGCCCGAACCATGCCGACCAGTTGCCGCTGTCCTCCTGATAGATTTCTTCCTTCCTCTCCGCAGAGGGTAAGCAGGCCTTGATTGAGGTCTTGAAAAAGCGGAAGACATCCCAAAGCCTGCATCACTTGCACCTTTGCCTCGATTTCCTTGGGATCGCTGCTGAGGACAATGTTGTCTAGGACGGTAGAGTTGAAGATCTTTTCCTTCTGATGAACGACGGCTAGCTGGGTACGCCACTCGGATAAAGTAGGATTTGGATTCTCTAAGAATGGCAGGCGAATTTCTCCAGACTCAGGTGTGTAGAATTTCTGGATGAGATCTACCAGTGTACTTTTCCCGGTTCCCACAGGTGCAAAAAGGCCCACTCTCTCTGCCCCCAGTCGGGATAAGCGATCACTTACCGTGAAAAATTATATATTTAAGCATATTTTCACGGTAAATAGGCAGGCGGAAAATGATTAACCAAACTACAAAAGATAAAATTGAGGCATTGCACAACCAATACATCAACTTAGCAAAGAGCAATGAGTCTTTGCTGAGAGAAATAGCCCTTGCAGAAATTCCTGAAATGGTTTATAACTCAAACGCCATCGAAAACTCCACTCTTTCCTTAGAAGACACCGAAAAGATTCTATCTGGAGCCAGTTTACAACGCAAAGTGAGTGTCCGTGAAATTTACGAAGCCAAAAATTTGGCAAAACTTACCGAAACGGTAGTAAAAAAAAACGAATCCAAACTCAGCATCAAACTAATTTTAAGTTTGCACAAAACCTTACTCACCGACATTGACGATACCATTGCAGGTCGTTTTCGAAGGGATAAAGAATGGGTGCGAGTGGGTAATCATTTGGGAGCAAATCCACAGTTTGTGGCTACACTTGTGCAAGAATTGATAGATCAATACAATCAGAATAAAAAACCCTATTTTTTAGATGCTATCGCACACTTTCACGCAGAGTTTGAAACCATTCATCCTTTTGTTGACGGCAATGGAAGAATGGGCAGAGTGCTGATTAACTTGCAGTTAATGAACATAGGTTTGCCGCCTATTATCATTCAAAACAAAAGCAAGCTCACCGAATACTACCCCCTATTTACCCAGTACCAGTCAACCATGAAATTTGGAGGTTTTACCGGTTTATTGGCCTTGCTGTTGCAGGAAACATTGCACAAACGATTAACCATTCTGACGGCAAAAAAAATAATTCCGCTTTCCATATGGGCTGCACAAAATGGCATAAAACCAAACGTCGCAGCCAACAAAGCCAAAAGGCAAACCATTCCTGCCTTTCGCCTCCGTGAAAAATGGATGATTGCTCAAGAATATAATCCAAGTGAAATCGAGCATGACCCAAAGCGACACACAGAGGGATGATTATAATGCATGCGAAGATTCCATGTGACCGCTAAAAAACAATTATAAACACATGAAATTTAAAAACAGGATTGTATGAAATGAAGAATAAAGGAGATGCCCGGTATATAATCTAGCCTTAATCCACTTTCTTTTACACCCAGAGGGGGATCTCCCGAACTCTCTTTCTTCCTCTTTTCAAACCGATAGATCAGAAGCTCGATTTACTAATAAAATTAAAGTTAATATAAATGATTAGAATTTGCTTCTTCTCTAATGAAAAGATACTAGGAATATAAATCCCATAAAAAAAGGCGTAAATAGTATCTACGCCTTTTAGAGTTTCCTTTATGGAATTTTATTTAATGTTTTAAAGAATCCAATAGAAATGTCAATAAAATCCAGTAATCTTATTATATTTTTTTGTTAGTTTTAGCAGCCTTTAAAGAAAAAATAGAGTATAATAAAAAAGCAATTGCTAAAAATCCAAAGGCAAATATAGAGATAAAGTATGGGTTTGAAGTTGTAAAATTAAATTCACTTCTTATTAACATGAAGATAATGAATCCTAAACAAAACCCAAACATACTAAGAAGGAATACAATTTTTTTCATTTTGATTTTAGTTAAAAATACAATCCCCTAGACTTAATCCGGTTCCAATTCCAGATGCTACAGCTCCAGTATATAACCAACCAGCAGCAGCCCATCCTAGTGGGCCAGTTGGAATAAGCGCTACCCCTGCAACGATTGCAACTACACCTACAACTGCACCAGCGCATCCAGGAAGGGACCCCCCACTCACCATCTCCATTTTTTCAATACTTAACTCTTTCATAATCGTGTTGTTTTAAAGTTAGAAATTTGTTTTAGAATACCCAAACATAAATTCAGGTCACTGTCATTTCATTACAGTCAGCCAATTTTTTTTGAAAAAATATAGCTCTTAGATTCCCTACAAAATAAGATCTCCTCATCCAAAATTAGGCGAAGATCATCTAGAATTCGATAGACCATTCTTTCCTTTACTCCAAGTCTATTCGCCAGTTCTCCCGGACTCCCTGTCTTCCTCTTTTCAATCAGCTCGATCAGTAGCTTGGTGCGTTCATAGTACTTCAGTCCTGCCATGATGTATTGGGTTTGGGGTGAAAGATATAGTGGTAGGCTGCTGAGAAGGGGTTCTCATTTTCTAGCAATTGCTGAGGGGTACCACTGGCATTGATCTTTCCCTGCTCCATGATCAGGATTCGATCTAGGGTGTATGCCAATGTAGGCTGATGGGTAATCAGCAGCAGTCCGGCGCCGTTTTGATCAAGGTAGTTCCTAACCAGGTCCATCACCGCCCGCTCCATTCGGTAGTCCATGGCTGCCGTGGCTTCATCCAGTATCAGAATCTTGGGCTGCTTCACCAAGGCCCGAACCAAGCCGACGAGCTGCCGCTGCCCTCCGGAGAGATTTCGGCCTTCCTCTCCGCAGAGGGTAAGCAAGCCTTGACTCAGGTCCTGAAAGAGTGGAAGACAGCCCATTGCCTGCATGAGGTTAACCTTAGCTTCGATTTCTTTGAGGTCGCTACTCAGGACGATATTGTCAAGGACAGTGGAGTTGAAGATCTTTTCTTTCTGATGGACCACTGCTAGTTGCGCACGCAACTCAGATAAGGTAGGATTTTGATTCTCTAAGAATGGCAATCTGATTTCTCCTGATTCTGGAGTGTAGAATTTCTGGATGAGATCTACCAATGTACTTTTTCCCGTTCCCACAGGTGCAAAAAGGCCTACTCGCTCGCCAGGATTCAGGTCGAAACTGATATCTTTTAAGATCGGACTGCGACCGGGATAGCGGAAGGCAAGATTTTGCACAGTTAATAAGGTGGGAGTTGGTGTAAGTGTTGATTTTGCTTTTTCAGTACTTTTTTCTACAGGCAAACCTGCCGC
>JBILPR010000304.1:0-5293 GCA_044373795.1 Algoriphagus sp.
TCGGATTTTGCTGGAAAAGCCACCGAGAGATACGGAAGTTTACCCAGAGAATATTCCGCTAGATATCCTGTACGAGGATAAATATCTGCTTGTGGTGAATAAGCCTCCCGGGATGGTAGTGCATCCCGCTCATGGGAATTGGTCAGGAACCTTGGCTAATGCGCTTGTTTATCACTTTCAGGATCTGCCGGAAATGAAAGGGAATACTGGTAGGCCGGGATTGGTCCATCGAATCGATAAGGATACTTCCGGCCTGTTAGTAATAGCCAAGGAAGAAGAGACAATGACCAAACTTGCCGCGCAGTTTTTTCACCATACGATCGAGCGAACCTACCAAGCGTTGGTTTGGGGCGAGCCAACAGAAGAAACCGGTACCATCACCGGGCATATTGGTCGCAGTGCCAAAGACCGGAAAGTGATGGATATTTTTCCGGATGCCAGCCAAGGGAAGCATGCCGTCACCCATTGGAAAGTATTGAAAAGACTCCGATATGTATCGTTGGTTCAATGCAACCTGGAAACCGGGCGAACGCATCAGATCCGAGCTCATATGAAATATTTCGGACATCCCCTTTTCAATGATGCGATGTATGGAGGAGATAAGATTCGAAAGGGGACTCAGTTTGCGAAGTATAAGATGTTTGTACAAAACTGTTTTGACCTGATGCCTAGACAGGCTCTTCATGCCTTGTCACTTGGCTTTATTCATCCAATGACTAAAGAGAAGTTATATTTTGAAGCTCCGCTTCCTGAGGATTTTCGCTCTGTCTTAGAAAAATGGGAGACTTACGTCAACTTTGAGTAGGTAAATCTGATCAAATCAGCAATTAATTAATCAGAATGTTGCTGAATGTTCAATAAAATCATTGTTTATGTACGAAAACAATATTTTTATCAAACAAAATTAGGAAATCATTAATTATGCAATCAATTTTGGTTCTGATTTTAATAAAACGTCAAAATTCAATCGATTTCATTAAATATACTGTAAATATTTGCTTTAAATATTGAATTATTTGCAAAATACGGCTCCTTATCTCTATATTTGTCTAAGCAAAAGAGCTTAACAAGTACACATATATTGTAGGATGTTGAAATTGGCAGACAAGCCCTCCTGTCTCGGGGGTGGAGATTATAGAATAAAGCATTTAGCGAGCTCGTAAATTTGCCTAACTACTCCGTGGAGGTTCGAATCCTTCTCCTACAGCAGGTTATTTTGGGTTTATTGTTAATTGACTAAGACCATGAAATTTTGTTTCATGGTTTTTTTATGCCCATTCAGTACTGAAAGCAATTAATATTTTGAATACTCTATTAAATACAAAATTATATCTTTTCAATAGGGAAAATGGGGATAGATTGATGATTTGATAAATTTTAGACCAATTTAGAACACTCCATTTCTGAATATTTATTTAATTGATCATTTTGTTAAATAAAGTGTAAAAAATCAAATTATTTATTGACAAAATTTTAATAAACCAAGGGTATTCCTATTTTTGCCAACCGATTGAACGAAATCGATTGAAAACAGAATAAAGTGACATTTAGAATAATTCAACTTTGTAGGATGTTGAAACTGGCAGACAAGCCCTCCTGTCTCGGGGGTGGGGATCCCGATAGCTATCGGGACTGAAAAAAGCGTAGAACGAACCGGACTATTGCCTAACTGCCCCGTGGAGGTTCGAATCCTTCTCCTACAGCTCAAAAGCAACACACTGTGTTGCTTTTTGCTTTTAAAGAACTAAAGCTGTTTTTAGGCCGAATTGCTTATTTTTGTCTAAATGTTATTTTATGTCATCGGGTAATCACCAAAAGCATTCTTTATATCCCGCTAGAAAGAAAATAATCAGAGTAGTGACTTTTATATTTATGACTCTCCTTTTTCTTGAGTTTCTGGTCTATTTCGGATCTAATATATTTTTATCCAAATGGGCAGAAAGGAAGATAAATGAGGCAACTAAAGAAGTTTACCTGATTGAGTTTAACAGACTCAACTTTTCGCTCTTGAGAAGAGGCGTTTTCTTGGATGGAGTAGTCATGACTCCCATTAGAGGAAAAATTACTCCGGAAGATCAAACTTTATTTAATTTTTCTTTAGATCAGCTTGCTGTTAAAAAACTGTGGTACAGCTTTTCTGAAGAGGTTTTGTATATAGGCAAAATTGAATTTGACAATCCCGATGTAAAACTTGATTTGCCTGAAAACTCTGATTCCGTTGTGATTGATAAGAGTCAAAACAGGAAAGTAGAAAATAAGGAAAAGAAAAAATCTGCTGTAAAAGAACTTGAGGAGGAAATTCAGAAAAGTATAAGTCGACTGAATTTTGGAGCACTTTTTATCAGGGAAATAGAGATCAGTCACGCTGACTTGTTCTTCCTCGATTTCCTTAGTGAAAACTCCCTAAAGGCCGAAAATACCAGACTCGTCGTCAAAGACATTAACTGGACGACCAAAGAAATCTGGAAAACTCCGTTCAATGCTAGGGGTTTCGAATTTGATCTGGAGAATGTTGATTTCCCCCTTCCTGATCGTGTCCATTCCATTCGTGCAGATAAAGTCTATATCAGCTCTCTGGAAAAGCTGATTGACATTAAGGAATTTAAACTCACTCCGGATAAATCGAGGGAAAGTAAATCCTATTATGAAGTCAATCTAGAAGAATTAAGAGTCGGAAATGTTGATTTGAATAAAGCGTTCATGACTTCGGACGTCGAAATAGATGAATTGATTCTCAATGCTCCGGAGTTTAAAGTGGAGCGCAAAGACAAAGTGGAAAAAGATAGTGCCACAACCGGAGACCTCAATGATTTGATCACAGGAGTCCTGAAGTCTATCCAAATCAAGGAATTGGCGGTCAACAATGGAAAGTTTTTTAAAAGTGATTTTTTCGATACGTTGAAGAACAGAATTGATATTCAGGGACTCGATTTCAAAATGATAAAATTCTATCTGGGAGAAGATGAATCAAAAAAGAATAATCAATTTTTCTATGGCGAAGATGCTTCCATGGAAATCCGTGATGCAAGCCTTTACCTATCAGATGAAGTCCATGTCTTAAAAGGAGAGAAAGTCATGGTTTCCTCTTTTAAGGATGAAATTCAAATTCAAAATTTTTCCATTCAACCCAGATCGGAGTCTAATTTTGTGAAAAGCCCCAACAGTCTGATTCAGCTTACCCTGCCTGTATTCTCGTTGGAAGAAGTGAATCTAAAAAAATTATACAACCAGGGAATTCTGGAAATAGGTGAAATGAGTCTTATTTCACCACAAATAGAATATACAGAGCTGCAAAAGGTGACAAAGACTGAGGGGAAAACTTCTATTCCGGATTTGATGAAAGGGCTTTTGGAAAGCGTCTCAATTAGAAAATTTGATTTACAAAATGGAGTTGTTCAGTTTAATGATGAAGCTGGAATCAGAAGTAATGATATAGGATTTGAAAGATTCAGTTTGTTGCTGGAAAATATTTTTTTACAACCCGGAGTGTCTACCAGAACATTCAATGAGTTTCTCTTGGCTGATGAAATTGTACTGAGCCTGGACAAGTACAGGTTGAAATTGAGAGATAATCTTCATGAATTCCTTGCAGACAGAGTGCTGATCGACTCCAAAAATTCCCTGGTGGAAATTACAGGTTTTGTCCTTCGGCCCGAAAATCAAGGACAGATTCAAGGAGCCTTGGATGCATATGGGAAATCGTCCACCATCAATTTGAAAGTGCCAAAATTTCGAGCGGAAGGGATTGACTTACATGCTGCGATTGTTGAACAGGAGCTCATTGTGAAACTAATCTCGATTCCAAATCCTGAATTGGCTTTAACAAGGCATCGTAAAGGTCAATCTTCTGGAAATCCCCAAGACCAACTAGAGTCTTCAAAAGAATTTGAGAATTTGCTTACTTCTTATTTTAACTCGATTCGAATAGATTCTCTGAACTTTAGCGATGGAAAAATTCAGTACTCCAACTTTTCCGGAAAGAAAGATGTCTCATTCAACGAGGATAAATTCTCGTTAATCCTTCGAGGGTTTTTAGTTGATAAAGACCTTTTATATGAGAAGAAAAGGACATTTTTCTCGGAAGAGATTGACTTGAGTCTGGAAAATTATTCGTTTAGTGTTGCCGGGGGAAATTATCTTGTGCAGACAGATGGGCTTAACTTCAACTCTTTAGATCAATCCCTCCAAATAGACAATTTGGTGCTGACTCCCGGGCCTGATTTGAATAGTAAAATTGCACTTTCACTGACCATGCCGAGTGTTTCTTTGGATGGGATTGATATCGAAACCTTCTTATTTAATAATGAATTGATCCTGGATCAGTTTAATGTAATTGGAGGAAAGATCGATTTGGAAATTAATCCGGAGTTTAAAAAAAATGAACGTTCAAATAAGCCCAAAGAATCTCCCTCTGCCAGAATGGCGATCAGAAAAACAATAGAGACTTTAAAAATCAATCAAATCAAACTTGGTGATTCTAGACTAAATATCAAGTATAGATTCGGGAAAAAAGACGTTCAATCTATTCAGACCGATTTTGAATTACTTGTCAAGGACCTCTATCTTGATTCCGCTACCAACAGAGGAATTGAAAACCTCTCAGAGCTATACAAAGGAATAAATTTATCCTTGCAGGATTTTTCATTTGCGCTGCCTGATAGCATTCATACAATCAGATTTTCCAATTTGACTTTTGATAATCTTGAAAACGAAACGATTTTTTCCGGTGTCCAGATAATACCAAAAAGCAAAATGGGATTTCCGGGATTCCCGATCGTGGAAGCATCAATTGACCAATTTGCCATTCATAATAATAAGCTTAAAGAAATTCAGGAAACGGGAATTTTTGATCTCACGGAAATTCGGCTTACAAACCCCATGATTGACGTCTACCTTGATTCCGAGATAAAGGAAACAGGAAACTCTTCCCCAAAAACTCCCAAAGAAAATTCTTTTGTCAATTCCTTATTGATTCAGGATATCCTGATTCAGAATGGGAAATTTAAAGTTCACAACAAAGAGACTGGTCCGATTCCCCTACTTGGTTTTGAGGGTGTATTCTTCGAAGTGGAGGATTTGAATCTTGATTTACTTGCCAAAGGAGCCAAACTGGACCCCAAGTTGCTTTTTGAAAAGGATTTGAACTTCTCTTTAAAGGACTATCAGATTTATACCAAAGACAGCCTGAATAAACTTTCGGTAGAGAAAATCACCTATCTGAATCAAAATATTGTCTTGGACAAGATTAAGTTTGGTCCCACAATCGGCCAATACGACTACCTGAGAAGGATTG
>JBILPR010000305.1:0-5287 GCA_044373795.1 Algoriphagus sp.
CGATCCTTGGGGCTTGGAACTGACAGGAATCGGCTACGAGTATGCCGGGGTGAAGAAGAATAAATACCTGTACAACGGCAAGGAACTGATCGAGGACAATGGCCTTCAGTATTACGATTATGGTGCTAGGATGTATGATCCGGCTATTGGGAGATGGGGGGTAGTGGATCCGATGGCTGAAAAGGCACCAGGATTGACGCCTTTTCGGTATGGCTTTAATAACCCGCTTACTTTTACAGACCCAACAGGGATGTTTGAATATGTTAAAGGGGGGTATGGAGAGGACATTGAAATGGGCAATGTCTGGAGCCATACTAATGATGGAAATTTAGAGGGGAAAAATGGAGGGGGAAAAGATTCTGGGGGAGCAAACCAAGGTAGTGGCAATAGAGCTAATTCACAATCCAATAATGGTTCTTGTTGCCCTAATGATGTAGATAAGGATGATCGGAATGCAGGTAGTGAGCGGGCAGCGACTGCACTAGTTATTGGTTGGGGAGGTGCAGTAGCTGAACCAACACCTGTAGGTGAGGTGCTAATGGGATTAGGTACTGCAGCGGCAATTGCCTATTATGGTCCAGGAGTAACTGAAAAGTTGTCAAGAGAAATCGATCGGATTTTAACAAAAACTTCAGGACCTCAAGGAATAACATATGAACTTCGTGTTAATTTACCTGGGACTTATATTGATGTGAGAGGTAATCCAGTCAAACTAAATTCTGGAGGACTTTGGAAGTATGGAGAAACGACAACAAATCGTTATTCTCAAAGCCAACTTGCTAGTATGGTTCCTGGAGGAGTATATTTGAAACCAATATATTCAGGAAATCAGGTTGAGATAAAGGTTTTTGAAAAATACCTGATATATGGTCATTATTTTAATCATGGAAATCTTCCACCCGGAAACAAAATATTTAGATAAAATGAAAGTAGAATTAACACAAGAAACTAATCTTCCGCTAGATAAAATACAATTTATTAATAACTTATCGACTTCATTAAAAAGTTACTTTGAAAATGCCAATTATGGGGAAGATATAAAAAGTGTTTTAATAGGTATAATTTGTGTTAGACCCGAATTTGATTTCTTCTATAAAGAAAGAAGTCCAAAATATGTCAAAGAGGAAAAAATTAAGAAGGACAATGGTGATACTTTAAACATCATTAATTCCTTATCTTATGATATTAAATTGGATTATAATTTGATGTCTAAAATTGATAAAGAGGTCTTTCATCAAGTAATAACATTAGAAATTTTGTCCTCCTTGAAAAAATTGGATAATCTTCCCAAAAAGATTAAAAACTTTGATAAAGAACACTTTAAGGTTGACTTTGAAAATTATTTTAAAGAAAGAAACAAAAAGTAAATTGTCTAAAGTTAAATATTTTAAAGTTTTATTATTTGCATCGTCAATATTAATATTGAAAACTGGGTTTTAATTTACATTAAAAGAAAAATTGATTAGATGGTCCCCGTCTGGGAGTAGAAACAAGGTTAGGACTAGGTGTAGTCCCGACAGTTGTACGGGAGCATCTACACCATTATATAAATACAAATTAGTCTATGGGAATATATTTTACGAGAATAAATGAATTGAAAATTGGTAGGTATATTAGGAAATGACCTGATGGCTGGTCAAGATTATAGGGTTCTAGAAATAGCGATCTCGCAGGAAGTTGATTTGAAATACTGGTATGGATGCCAGCGAAATGGAATACAGAGCCGGATTGGAAATCCTATGATAGGTCGTTCGACATTGCAAATGTCGAACAGCGGTGACCTTCGTGGTGAACGAAACGGGTCAGGATGTTTGGTTTGACAATTTCCGGGTTCTGAGCCAGGGATCCCTGTTAGTCCAAGAAACCCATTACGATCCTTGGGGCTTGGAACTTACCGGGATCGGGTATGAGTATGCCGGAGTGAAGAAGAATAAGTATCTCTATAACGGAAAGGAACTGATCGAGGACAACGGACTTCAGTATTATGATTATGGGGCGAGGATGTATGATCCGGCGATTGGAAGGTGGGGAGTTGTGGATCCACTTTCTGAGCAGATGAGAAGGCATTCTCCTTATAATTATGCTTTTGACAATCCGATCAGGTTTATTGATCCAGATGGGATGAAACCCCAGAAATGTTGTGTGACACCCTCTTCGGCATCTGTATTTTTTTCGGAAATGGAAAAAAGTTTCGGATCTATAAAATCAGGCGTACAAGATTTTTTTAGTATTGGAAAATCCTATAGCTTTCCTTCACAAAATCATCAAAAAACGGGTATAATTCCAACTACTGAGGCTGATTCAGGTCCAATGGATTCCGGAACAACGGCAGATAAGGTTGGAATTGTTAATACTGATGGTTTAGGAGAATTAGGGAAAAGTCCTCCATCGGGTGGCATCATGGAAAAGATTGCCAATGCACTTGGAGCTTTGTTAGGAATAGCCTCTGAAGTATCAGAAAGTTCAGAAGTGTCAGAGAATTCAAATGACACAAATTCTCAAAATTCCAAGGTTCAAATTGATTCAGAAGCAAAAAGCGACACGACATATACAGATTATAAAGTAACAACTAATGATATTGGTGCTTTTAACCATTCCTTTAAAAGGATAGTTGGAGGTAAAGATACCACAGAAGTTAAAAATTCTGCAAATAAAAATGAGATTCAGAAAGCATCAAAATCACATAAAGAAGATCATGAAAAAAAATAAGTTTATTATTCTAGTGATGATACCGATTTTCTTTTCTTGTAAAAAAATCGATAATGAAGTTTTTATAGGAGATAGTCCGGAGGTAAAGATTTCCGGAGTTAACGGAGAAGTTACTATTAAATTCAAGGAAAATTCAATGATTATTAATCAAATTGAAACCATTGACAAAGTGTCTAATATCCAAATTATTCAATCAATTAGTGATATTGGACTTATAGAAAGTAAAATGATAAGGAATCATCAGATATCACATCCTCAAAAATATCTATCATTTATCCTCGATCAAGAAAATGAATCTATAAATGATTCTATGGATATAGAAATTTCTCAACAATTGCTAACAAATCATATTGTAAAAATTAATGGTGGTTTATATTATTTAGCTACTTTTGAGAATGGTAAGAAAGTTTATAATTCTCTAAATTTGAAAACAATAGAAGCTAAAATAGTTAATCAAGATAAACTTAATCTACTTCTTAAAAATGATTTTCCTTTTAAGGGTAGTTTTAATTTTTATAATTATAATTCAAAAACAAAGCTCGAAGCCAAAGAGATTGAAAATAATCTTTTCTCAGTTGTATATAATGGTATCAAACCAGAGGATAGTGTTGTTTTAATAGATGTTGAAATATTACCATTTGAAACAGATACTTTACTAAACTCGACTTTTACTCAAAGGATTAATATTAAACAATAAAATTCTTAATGATTTCTTCTAGATCTTTAAATCTATAAGAGCAAATATCACCATCAACTGAATGAATTGGCTCTAAATACCCAGCGAGCAGGAGGAGGCAACCCGATAGCCCTGTTAAACTTAGCTTCCATTGTGGCCGGGGATCTGCAGAAAAAGTCTGCTCCCGAAGCCTACCTGATCTATGCACTGTATGATCAGGACAGCAACCGGTACGAAGTTGGAAAGAAAGTGCTCTCCAGAAACGCTGCCAACCAGCACGAAGTATTGGAGGAAAACCTTTATATTCAAAAGGACGGATATCTGGAAACCTTTGTGGTGAACGAAACCTCCGAGGATGTCTGGTTTGACAATATGATGGTGATGAGTATGTCATCGCCAATAGCGCAGGAGACCCATTATGATCCCTGGGGACTCGAGCTGACAGGTATCGGGTTTCAGTATGGAGGGATCAAGGTGAATAAATTCCTCTACCAAGGCAAAGAGATGATGGATGACCAAAATATCAATATCTATGACTTCCATGCCCGTGGATATGACTCTGCAATAGGTAGGACATGGCAAGTGGATCCTATGGCCGAAATGTTCTATTCGCTTTCCCCTTACAGTTGGGTGGCCAACAACCCAATTCGCTTCATTGATCCAACCGGGATGGTTATTGAAGACGGAAGTAAAAAAGAATGGGAAAAACAAAAAGGATATGTCGAAAATCGGAGGGATAACCTTCAAGGCCGTGTCGATAAACTAAGTGCGAAAGCAGAGGCGAAAGGTTGGAGCTCAGAAAAGCTGGCGAGCAAGACAGGTAATTTAACAGAGAGGGTTGGCAGCTTGAATACAAGTCTTGCGACAATGGGAACGCTTGAAAGTAGCAAGCAAGTTTACAGTTTATCTCAAGCAGCACCAGGTTCGAATGGAGGTGTTTCATTGAATACGGAGACCAATGCCGTAAATATCAGCTTTGGAAATACTGCTAATTTCGTACATGAAACAACTCATGCTGGCCAGTTTGAAACAGGTGACATTGCCTTTGATTCAAATACTGGTGCGACTTTAGCTCAAGATATTCAGGATGAGGCAGTGGGTTACAAAGCACAGTTTGCATATGATCCATCCTCGGTATCCGGTTTGTCTTCTACTGCTGGTGTAGCAAATTCATTTGGTGGCATTACATCTCAATGGATTCAAGGGCTTGCTGGTGGGACTTTGTATGGCTCAGGAGGAACAGCAAATACTGGTATCAGTCCTCTAAACATAAATTCGACTAGATCGGATTTTATGAAGGCATACCCAAACAATCCAGCAATGAGATCATTCCCTGCAAGTTTTGTTTTGAAAACATCGTATCCATCAATTTATTACAAGAAATGAAAGCTTTGATTTACGCGATTGCAATGATATTGATGGCTGTCTCCTGTAAAGCACAAGAAATAGATCAGGAAGCGATGGACGGTACTTTTTACAAGTTAGTTAAAGCCAAAAATTTTGGTAAATCCTACACCTTGGAATTAAATCGGGATGGTTCGTTTAAGTTTATGTTAAAGCAACTTGATGCTATGCCTCAGTGCAAGGGAACCTGGCAAATAGTGGTTAATGAGGTTTTACTTGAATGTGAAGAAGGTGACAACCCCTATGAGATGTTGTCAAATGGTTATTTAAGTCAACGTGAACACACGTTTTTAATACTTAATAAGAACAAATTAGAATATGGTGATCTTGTGTTGAAGCGCACGAAATGAACAAGAGGTCCTACCTGGGTGTAGGCACCCAGAACAACTTTAACGGAAACATTTCCCGGATAGACTGGAGTGGATCTACCGGAGGTGGAAAAATCCGGACCTACAACTACCTCTACGATCCGGCCAACAGGATATTGACAGCCAATTA
>JBILPR010000306.1:0-5258 GCA_044373795.1 Algoriphagus sp.
CTATCCTGCTGATTTTCAAATTGTTTTCTCAGGATGCAACAGGATAGCTACTAATAATTTGTTTAATTAATTCGTTTAAATACCATAACCCAAAATCATATGTTCAAAAATTTCTACATCAATAAAAGGACCCATTTTATTTGGTTCTTTTGCAGTTTGTTCTTTCTTAGCTTTATTGCTCAAGGTCAAAATTCTCCTGTAAAAGGGATAATAACTTTTGGCGCGCAAAAAGAACCAGTTCCAGGCGCATTGGTCATTGTTAAAGGGACGCAGCGGGGAGGCGTTACTGAGAATGACGGAGCTTTTGCTATTGATGCAAAAGCAGGAGAAGTATTAGTCATCAGTTTTATTGGATTCAAAAGTAAGGAGGTAATAATCCAAAATGTTACAGATGTCATTCAGGTGTCATTAGATGTTAATGAAGCAGAACTTGAGGAAGTGATTGTAGTTGGATATGGAACTCAAAAGAAGACCGACATGACTGGAGCAGTTGGATCTGTTGGCGAAGATTTGCTCAAAGAACGCCCGTCTGCATCTCTTAATCAAGCCCTTTCTGGCAGGGTACAGGGGGTAAACGTTTCAGTCAATTCAGGAAGACCAGGAGGTCGTGCAAACATAAGAATCAGAGGAAATACCTCGGTCAGTATTTCTAATGATCCGCTTTACGTAATTGATGGAGTAATTCTTCATTCTACAGGCTTGGCAAACGGAAGTTCTCCTATAGATTTTATTAACCCGAATGATATTGCATCTATTGAAGTGCTTAAAGATGCTTCAGCTACTGCCATATATGGTGCTCGGGGAGCTAACGGTGTAATTTTAGTATCCACAAAAAGAGGAAGTAAAACTGGTGGCACAATCAGTTATGATGTTGACTTTAGTGTAGGAGTATTACCTGAAAAAATACCTTTGCTTAATTCCAAAGAATTCTTGGCAACAGAAGATTTGGCTTATCAAAATGCAAAAAAATATGACCCGAATGGCTGGGCAAATGGGATTTACAAAGATCCTAAACTAAAGAGAACCAATCCTAAGCTCTTTGATGCCAGCGGTAATCCACTTTATGATACAGATTGGCAGGACGAATCGTTCCAACAAGCATTCACTCAAAATCATCAATTGGCTTTTACCGGAGGCAACGCCGATGATAGCTATGGAGTTTATCTAGGATATAGAGATGAAGAAGGCTTGATGAAAGAATCTTGGCTTAAGCGATATTCTGCAAGATTTGTGTTTGACAGTCAAATAAAAAAATGGGTTAAAGTTGGTGGAGTTTTAAGCTATAATGACCAAAAAGAGAATCAAGTTGACCCACTCGGCAATGGTGGGATTATTGCCATGCGTCAGGTTCTGGAGGCTTTGCCAATAATTCCTGTTCGCTATCCTGATGGCACTTGGGCTGGAAATGAAGATTATCCGGGAATGGAAGGAGGTAATAATCCTTTACATGTGGCCAAGGAACGAATTTATAATGTTGGTACTCAATCAGTCATTGGAAATATTTACGCAAACTTCTTTTTGGCAAAGGGGCTGGAATTCAGATCTACGGTTTCAACCAATATAATTAACCAAAGAATAGATTACTACGGAGGAAGAGCGCTGAACTACATCGCTAGAAATCAAGGTGGAGATGCATCGATCACTAATGATATGCTCAACTCTTGGCAGTTTGAAAATTACTTGACTTACGTTAAGGAGTTCAATGAAAAGCACTCACTCAATGCGATGTTTGGTCTTTCTTGGCAGCACGTAGATAGATTCAATTTCACTGCAAGAGCACAAAATTTCCAGGACGATTTTTTTATGTTCAACAACCTGGGTAGCGGAGCAACCGCGATTCAACCTGTTTCAAGTAATGTCGCATATGGTTTGAATTCATATTTCACCAGATTGAATTATTCCTACAATCAGAAGTACCTCTTCACTCTGACAGGAAGGGTAGATGGTTCTTCAAAATTCGGTGAATCCAATCGTTATGCATTTTTCCCATCTGCAGCGTTTGGCTGGAGAGTTTCTGAAGAAGATTTCCTAAAAGGAAGTGAACTAATTTCAAATCTTAAATTGAGAACTAGTTATGGACAAACAGGAAATTCAGAGATCACAGCCTATCAAGCTTCTGCTGGAATGGGTAATTATTCAGTCATTTTCAATAATCAAAGACAAATCGGAATCGGAGTCAGCAGATTGGCTAACCCAGATTTAAGATGGGAAAAAACCTCTCAATTTGATATTGGAGCAGAAATCGGCTTTCTTCAAAACAGAGTCACGTTCGAAATTGACCTTTATAGAAAACTCACAGAGGATATGTTACTAAGTGCTCCTGTTCCATCAAGCAGCGGCTATACCACAGTGAGTAAAAATGTCGGGAGCATGGAAAATAAGGGTGTAGAAATCGCACTAAACACGGTAAATATTGAGAAAAATGATTTTAGCTGGAATACTACCATCAATTTTTCTTTTAATAAAAATCAAGTAATTGATTTGGCAGGTGGGGCTGATATTTTCCTTGGTTCCACAATTGTAAGAAAAGGGGAGCCGGTAGGATCTTTCTTCGGCTTTGTTCATGAAGGAACTTGGAGTACAAGTGAGGAATCACTGGCATCAAAGTATAAAAAGAGGCCTGGAGATGTTAAGTATCGAGATGTGAATAACGATGGGGCTATCAATGATGCCGACCGGGTAATTATTGGAAAAGGTATTCCCGATGGATTTGGCACATTCTACAATAGTTTAACCTATAAGAATTTTGATCTGATTGTAGATATTCAATACACATTCGGTAATGATGTATTGTTCAGAAGTAAGCATTCCGCGGAAGATCGTACAGGCATTGCCAATAGCTTCAAAACGGTATTAAATGCCTGGACACCTGAAAACCAAAACACCAATATTGCGCAAATACGCCCTCTAACTGCTGGTTATAACACCAATAATGATACGGATCGAGTACAAGATGGGTCGTTTATAAGAGGAAGGAACCTAATGCTGGCCTATAATTTTGCGCCAGAAGTGTTGGAAAGATGGAAAGTAGGTAGAATTCGAACATTTTTCTCGGTGCAGAATTTCTTCCTCTCTACAAAGTTTCAAGGTTATGATCCTGAAGTATCTACTTCCGGGGCTGCTTTTGATCAGGGTGTGGATCTTTATTCCTATCCAAAACCTCGTGTGTTTATGCTAGGTCTTAATATTAGTTTGTAATCTTCAACCATCTCAAAGAATTATGAAAAGTTTAAAACTAAGTATAAAAAAGTTTTCCTTGGGTCTCATGATGATTTCCATGGTTGGGTGTTCGGGGTTTTTGGATGAATCTGATCAATCTAATTTTACACTAGATAACTATTTCACCAAACCAGAGCATGCAACGAGTGTAGTTAATTCTATTTACCAAGGGTTATTACCCATGACGGAAAGTGGATTCAACGGTGCACCTTGGATGATGGTTGAATTCGCCACAGGTCTTGCAAAAACTGAGTTAGGACAGGCTCAATTCAGTCTGTTTGTAAGAGATTTAGTGAATAACTCTGATAATGGGTATGGTCAAACTATTTGGACTAGTTATTACAGAGGAATTGCCAATGCTAACTTAGCTATTTCAAAAGTGCCCACTATTACAATGGATGAGGCGAGAAAGCAAAGGTTAATAGGTGAAGCCAAGTTTCTAAGAGCCTATTATTATTTCAACCTCGTTAATATTTTTGGAAATATTCCACTGATAACGGAACCGGTGGACTTAGCTTCTAAAGATCTTTATGCTTCCCCAGCCGCTCCTGAAGATGTTTACAATCAAGTTGTGAAAGATTTGATTGAAGCTGAAGGGACAGGATTGCCGGCTATCGATGCAACTGGTCGAGTTTCATCAGGTGCTGTTAAGTCACTTTTGTCAAGTGTTTATTTAACGATGGCTGGATATCCTTTGCAAAAAGGAACGGAGTATTATAAAAAAGCCGCAGATAAAGCAAAAGAAGTTATTGATTCTAAGGCGTTTTCTTTGTTTACTTCATATTATGATTTGCATAATCCAAGTAAAAAGAACCTCGGGGAAAATATCTTTATGGCCCAGTTTACTCCTTTTATTTTGCCTTCTACATGGCAAGTTTCTATTGTACCCTACAATAGGGGCATATCGGCTTATAGTTCAGAAACAGGTGGGATTTTTGCACAAGAAGGTTTCATCCGTTCCCATGAAGCTAATGATAAGCGTGTTAGGGAAAAAGAATTCTATTATACTAAGTACACGTTAAGATCTGATCGAACTAAAGAACTGGCATTAGGTGATTACTACATCTTCAAACACTTTGATGAATTGGCTAATTTAACAACTACAAGTAGCGGAATGAATTGGCCAATAATGCGATATGCGGAAGTTTTGTTAATTTTTGCTGAAGCATCTAACGAGGTTAATGGGCCAAATAGTCAGGCTTACGAAGCAGTCAATTCAATAAGAAAAAGAGCTGAGTTACCGGATTTGGCAAGTTTATCAAAGGATGAATTGAGAGAGGCTGTCTGGCGAGAAAAATGGTTTGAGTTGTCGTATGAGAATAAGACTTGGTTTGATATGGTTAGAATCAGAAAAGCATTCAATGTAACCACCAGAAAATTTGATGCGTTCGTAGGGCACAAGTTTGTTTATGGTCCTGTATTGAAGGAGAGAGAATTATTGTTCCCAATCCCAACTGCTGAAATCAGAAACAACACTAATCTGGTTCAAAATCCGGGGTATTAAATCATAAAAAGAGGATTTGATTGATATTAAAAATTATCTTAGTTTATTCAATGATAAACTAATTGGAGCCTTTTAGAAAAGGGGTTTGATTTACTTTGGTAAAGATTGCAGACTCATTGGATATCTTGGTTTATGAATGGGTTTGGGAGAGCGGTTTTACTGTTTTTTCAAACCCATTCTCCAAATATGTGCCTTAGCCTACAGCTTTTTTCAGCTGGAGATTTTGGGTGCTCAATGGAATAGTTAGAATTTGTCGATGCGTGGGAACCCACTTAAAAATAATTTTATATGAAATCGTTTAAAGCATTATCTTTTCTTTTAGTATTTCTGTCTTTTTCCTGTTTAGCCCAAAACGGCAAAACTTTCCTCCAATTCGAAGGTAAAGAAGGTCCGGGAAAGGGAAAACACGTTGTCCTGGTGGCGGGTGATGATGAATATCGATCTGAGGAATCCATGCCCATGCTGGCAAAATTGCTTTCTCAGCGATATGGATTCAAAACCACCGTCTTATTCCCGATAGAGCCTTCAACCGGAA
>JBILPR010000060.1:0-17440 GCA_044373795.1 Algoriphagus sp.
CTAGTTCACTTACTTGAAGATTACTTTACCTCCAATCCCAAATCACTATTGCCCAATCCTCAAATTCATCTTTGAAATTTTTCACCACCTCGAAACCAATTTTTTGATGAGCTCTCAAGGAGCGAAGATTTTGGGTTGCAATTTCAGTAATTGCAAAATCGTATTTTTTGGAGAAGGCATCCCGATAGGCTTCATAACAGGAAGTAAACAGGCCTTTGCCCCGATATTCTTTACCTACACAAACTTGGCCTACGGACATGTAGTTGTATTGGCTTACTTTTTTTCCTTTGTATTCGATGGTATCAAATTGATCAAACATCGGAACGAGCATCGGGATATCATCCCGGGATTGTTTGGTCATGGCCAGACAATACGCAACTACAGTATGCCCGTCTTTAGCGATCACATGTGGTTCGATGGAGTGGAGGATTTCCATGATTTCATAGGTATGATGTACCATTACAAATCCTTGAGAATCCTTTTCCTCTTGGGTGATATTTTGGACCAGGTTTTCTTGCTGAAGTGCCAGAATCCCCCAAAGATCCTGCTTTGTTTTGGTGCGTGAATATTCAATCATTTACAAATACGTTTATTATTCTACAGAATTTTAAATATCCAAAAAATTGGTAATTAAGAAGTAGGAAGCTTTCTTGAAATCGTTAAGCGTGTGCACTAAACAAGCTTAAATTTTAGCCTAATTTCAGTAGATTTGATCAACCCAAAATTCACCACTATGAAATTCAATCGTTACTACTTTGGAGTTTGGTTTTTCTTATTTGCCCTGTTTGCCTATTGGCAATTCAACGATCCTGATCCGGAAGTTTGGATCAGTATTTATGGTGCAGCGATGGTTTTTTGCCTGCTTGGAGCCCGCAGCATTTTCCCAAAAGTCCCTTTAACCTTGGTTGTTTTGCTTTGTGTTTTAGGAGCAATCTATTTCTTTCCCGGAGGAGTGGGGGATTGGATTTCTCAGGAGTGGGCTCAAAAAGACCTAACCATGAAAACTCAGCAGATGGAAGAAAACCGGGAAACATTCGGCTTACTTACCATTGCACTTGTGCTGAGTCCGGCACTTTACAAGGCCTGGAAAAAATAGAAAGATTTACTGAGATATGCCTTCGGCAAGATAAAATTTGCTACGCTTCTTGAGATAGGCTTTCTCGAGATGGGGTAGAACTTTAAGTTTAACAATCATTTAGGAAGACATCTTCCCACGTATTTCAATTGTATTTTATTTCTTATCAACCCATAAACCTATGAAAAAACTACTCTCCTTAATTATTACCATGCTTGTTTCGCTCAGCGTTTTCAGTCAACAAGGTATCAAGTCAACGTATTTCGAAATGCGGACTTACACCACCAATGAAGGCAAAAGACCGGATCTGATCAAAAGATTTCAGGATCATACCCTTCGTCTTTTTGAGAAAAACGGAATAGAAAACGTTGCTTATTTCCTGCCAACAGATGAAGCAGATCAGACACTCACGTTCATTTTGGGCTACCCAAGTGAAGAATCGCGGGATGAGCTTTGGAACAAGTTTGCAAATGATCCTGAGTGGAAAGTAGCCCAGAAGGCATCAGAAGCAAATGGTCCTTTAGTAAAGAAAGTTGACCAGGTATTTATGGTTTGGGCACCAGGATTGAATGATACTCCTAAGCCATCTCCAAGCGGAATTTTCCAAATGAGAATGTACTATTGCTTCCCTGGGAAAATCGAAAATATTCAGGCTAGATTTCGTGACCATACCCGTGCATTATTTGCAAAACAGGGTTTGAAAAACTATCCATATTGGCTTACAGTGGAGAAAGACGGAAGTCAGCCAAAGCTAGTGTATCTTTTAGGACATTCTGATCAGGTGGAGTTTGATGCTGCTTTTAAGAGATTCGTTGCTGACCCGGAGTGGCTCAAAGCGCGTGATGCTTCAGAAGCTGTTGGTAAAATTGTCGAAAAAATTGATTCAAAGTATTTAAATGCGTTGCCTTTTTCTCCGATGAAATAAAGTTGAAAAAATTGGATTGACCTAAATTGCTTCAAAATTAGTTTGTTCAAAATTACTCATTCATCGCGGATGCTTAAACCTTGAGGTCTTTACAGACTTTGAGGTTTTTTTTGTTACACGGAGTTGCACCGAGAAGGCCAGGAGTAACACAGAGGTTTTATTAAGGATGCTCGAGGGCTTTATTTTTTGGAAAAATTGGGTTGATACTTTTCCCTTCCAAATTCATCATTCGATGTTCAATATTCGAAATTAACTTGTTTAAAATATTCCACAGCGTTTTGTTTTATCGTGACACAGAGTCATATAGAGTTTTAAAAATCTGTTGGAATTAGGTTCGCGAGTTTGGTCAAAAGCCTTCAGGTCAGGGTTCACTTGAAAATTAATCCTACTTACCTGTAACGGCTAGTGTATGTATTTCGTAACGTTCAAGTGAAATGTCCTAAATCCTTAAAAATGAATAAACTAACTTTTGCCTTTATGATCGGCATATTATTGCTTGGATCTTGCAATGAAAAGGATGATCCCACTACTTGTGGTGGGGAAAATCCTACAGAGGATTTGGCCTGGCTAAAATCACTCATTGAAAACTCTGAATCGGATGGCCTGGCAGAATATGCTTACCTGATTCAAGCAACCTACAAAGGACGAACAGTTTTTTCAATGGCTTCCTGTTGCCCTTTTTGTAGATCGGTACCCTTGATTCTGGATTGTCAGGGAAATGTGGTGGAAGATGTCTCTCTTAATGAATTGGAAAATCAGCAGGTGATCTGGAGACCAGAAAATTCTGTTTGCAATCTGGACTGACAGAAAGTGATTATAATTAAAAAGCCATCCCGAATCGTCGGGATGGCTTTTTTAATGAATTTTTAAGGATCTTATTTTGCGTTGAACGTGATTCCAGCAATAATAAATGTCCCAAGGTCACCACCGGATTTTGTCTTTGTGGTGATGAATAGTGTATGCATTTTTCCATCTGCTGCTCCTGTGATCGGAATCATAAATGGTGAATAGCTTGGTCCTTTTTGATCAGGCGACTGTGGACCTTGTTTGAATGTAGTCTCGCCGATTTTAGTGCCGGTTGGACTGTCAAGTCTGATTTCGAAGATAACTTCTTCAGTTAAAGGACCCATTGAAGCAGTCGTTATCATCACCGAGATGATGTCAGTCATATCGACTTTTGCCAGTGCAAAATGAGCAGGATCCTTTGGCACCATCAATAAGTTGGCACCATTGTAATTCATCTTGCTGTATCCTTTCAGTTCAATTGCCTGGCCCAGATCAACTGAATTGTTGGAAAGCATCTTAGTAGATGATCCGGCAAGAGGTTTGATATTCTCCCCCCCCTTATCCGTGAATGTAGCTGACAGAACCATCACTCCATTTGGAGATACTGGTTTCCCAACTGTTGGGTTTACAGTTCCTGAGACAGGAAGACTTGGCTTCACTCCATCACCACGAAGAGAAAGGATGTAAGAAACCAATGAATTTAACTCAGAATCTTTCACGCCCGGATTAGCAGGCATCACAGTTTCTCCCCATACGCCTCCGCCACCGTTCTTGATTTTAGTGATCAGGTAAGCACGATCTCTCTCTCTGTATTTCTGAGCTACATCTGTGTAAGCAGGTCCGATGGACTTTTCAGCTTCTTTATGGCAGGTTTTACAAGTAAGCGAACTCACCAAGGCTTTTCCGGTCATCGCCTCACTCATTACTTTATGGCCCATGTTGGCTTCAGCGCGGTCAAGACCTTCTATGTAATCTACAGAAGCATAAAGTGTTGAAAGATCTTTTCCGGCGTCCGGATGATCCTCGTCACTTACAGATATTTCATAAGCGACTTGCTTGCCTGGGAAGTAGAAAGATTGGTTGCCTTTGATTGCTATCGTTATTTCAGGAGCTACGTTTCCTGAGTAAACAGAAACAGCAGGGCTGATTCCGCTCAATCCTGAAGGATCACTCGCAGTCACTTTGATTTCATATTCACCAACAGCATTGTATGTATGAGTCAAAGTTGGCTCAGTCGTGGTTTTGGTCTCGCCATTTCCAAGATCCCAATCATAGCTCATTACGTCCTTCTCAGGATCAGCAGCAGTTGCATTGAGGCTAACTGTCAACGGAGATTTGCCCGAGGTTTTATCCACAGTCAGTTCTGCCACAACAGGGGCTCTGTTTCCGCCATTGAAATCGATTCTGGCAAGTCCGGAATCAGCATTTTTGGAGAACCAGCCATTTCCATATTCCAATATATACATGCGTCCGTCAGGACCCATTTCCATATCAATCAATGCATTGAATTTAGTGCTTGGCATAAATGGCTCCATCTTATCAAAATCGCCATTTTCTTTCATCGTTACAGCCTTGATCCAGCCTCTGATCCAATCGTAGATGAATAGTTTTCCATCGTAGTAATCAGGGAATTTGGTTTCTGCGGTGTACATGTCCTGATAATAAACCGGGCCAGCCATTGCATTTCTACCGCCTGTTGCCACTTGAGGGAAATCAACAGAAGCGTCATAAGGATACCAGATGAATGCTGGCTGAGCTGCTGGCAACTCTTTCAAGCCAGTATTGTGAGGAGAATTGTTGATTGGCTTAGCAGGGTCAAATGCAGCTCCAGGAGATCCATTGTCGAAATCAAATTCCACATATGGATAGTTGTTTCCGACGAAGTATGGCCAACCGAAGTTGCCCGCTTTTCTTGCCTGGTTCACCTCGTCATAGCCTCTTGGTCCTCTTGTAGTCATCGAATCTGCACGAGCATCCGGACCTACTTCACCCCAATACAAGAAACCATTTTTCTGATCTACTGAGATTCTGTATGGGTTTCTGTTACCCTGTACGTAGATTTCAGGCTTGGTGCCTTCGGTTCCTTTTGGATAAAGGTTGCCTTCAGGGATTTCATAAGATCCGTCCTCGTTTACTTTGATTCTGATGATTTTTCCTCTCAGGTCGTTTGAGTTACCTGAGGTACGACGAGCATCCCACTGCTTACGGCCATCTCGTGGATCGAGGGGAGCGTAGCCATTGAGTGTAAATCTGGAGTCATTCTGATTAAATGGAGTAGAGTTGTCACCTGCGGAAAGGTAAAGCAACCCGTCTTTGTCAAATGCAATCGAACCACCGGTATGGCAGCAGATATTTCTCTGAGAATAAAACTCGAGAATAATCTTCTCTGAGCTCATATCCCATGTATCATTCTTGAATGTGAATCTTGAAAGTCTGTTTACTTCAGCCGATCCTGTAGGCGCGTAGAAAGCGAACACAAAGCCGTTTTTATCAAAATTCGGGTCTTTCTGAATCCCCATAAGACCTTCTTCAGCATTTACGCCCTGCACTTCAGTTTTCCAATAAACGTCAAGCTTCGCAACTTCCTTCAGTTCCTGAGTCTCATTGTCAAAAAGCATAATCTCACCTCTTCTTTGCGCTACCAAAATGTCAAGATTTGGCAAGATGGTCATTTCTGTAGGTTCTGTGAATTGACCAACTGAAAGCTGAGTTTTGATAAATCTGTTTTCTTCAGGTACACGCTTGGATTTTGCTTTTCCGAAATCAAGGTTTTTATTATCACCGATTGCATATTGGATACCTGCAAGCAAATGCTTCAGGAATAATTCTTCCGTGTAAGATTCTTTTGTGTGTCCACCACCGGTATAGTATGCACGACCTCCGTCAAATTCATGATACCAGGCAATCGGATGCTCACCCATATCAAGTCCGCCCTGATAGGAGCTTTCGTCCAGCATCAGGATTTTTTTGGTATCAGGATTTATGTTTTTGTAACTGTACCATTCGTCAGTTCTTTCCCAAGATTCTGGAAGGAAATCTGTTGAAGGATGCTTCTCACCGGTTTTGGTGATTTTTCCAGGCTGCACATTTGGATGTGGATCGCCAATGCCCGGGTGGTTTGAGAAATAACCTCCAACCAATCTGCCATACCAGCCCCACTCATACTCCGTATCAGCTGCTGCATGGATACCTACGAACCCACCACCTGCTTGAATATATCGCTCAAAATCAGCTTCCTGATAATTATTGAGGACATCAGCTGTGGTGCTAAGGAAAATCACTGTTGAATATTGTGCGAGATTTTCTTCGTTGAAATTCTCAGCATTGGTGGTAGTGTCCACCGTGAAGCCATTTTCGGCTCCAAGTTTTTGGATAGCAGCGATGCCGTCCGGAATTGATTCATGATAGAAGCCTGCCGTCTTGCTGAAAACAAGAACTTTGGTGTCTCCGGATCGCTTGTTACAGCTCACCAAACCAAGGCTTGAAATCAAAACAAGTAGCAGAAGACTACTCAGGTTTTTGGTTAAATTCATAGGGTTTTATTTTGAGGATCGCAATTAACGAAAAATGGGATTGTATCTCCTTATTTTTTTGACAAATCTCTGATAGTCTTTCAGAAACGGCGATTTTCAGTGCTTTTAAAAATTTTGTTTTGCCAAGCTTCTTCCTGAAAAAGGGTGAAAAAACTGAGTTTATTTTTCCCTTCATCAGTCCTAATTCCCTGTTGGTCGACGGATTCCTGAGGATGGTCTATTCAATTAGTATTTCTTTAATTTTCGCAGTTGATTTATCTCTAATGTGAAGTCCGTTTTTGTTCTCTTTCCTCTCAAACCTAAAAAAATATGCATCTGAAAATTTACAAGACGACAATTCCACTTGTCTTGCTTGCAGGGATCACTTCTTTTTCCTGCAACTCCAATAAGATAGAGGAAACTGATTTGACTCCGGGTATTAAACTCGTGACTCAATCAGAAGGACCTGAATTGGGATATTCTCCTGAGTCGGGGATTACAATCCTGAAAGAATCAGGGTTTGCATTTAAAGACCTCAACAAAAACGGGTCACTCGATCCGTATGAAGACTGGAGACTTCCTGTGGATGACCGGGCGAAAGATCTGGCTTCAAAACTCATCAAAGAGCAAATCGCAGGCTTGATGCTTTACAGTTCACACCAGTCGATTCCTGCGAATCCCGCCGGATTTGGTGCGGGAACTTATGGAGGAAAGCCTTTTCCCGAAAGTGGAATGGCCGCTTCAAGTATCTCGGATCAGCAGAAGAAATTTCTGGAACAGGATAATCTGAGACATGTGCTCCTCACTCGAGTGGAAAGCCCAAAAATTTCTGCCGAATGGAATAACAATGTGCAGGCTTTTGTGGAAGGGCTGGGAATGGGAATTCCGACAAATAACAGCACTGACCCTCGCCATGGTCCGGTTGCAAGTACGGAGTACAATGCCGGTGCCGGTGGACAAATCTCCATGTGGCCAGAGTCTTTGGGTTTGGCCGCTACATTCGATCCAGCTTTGGTGCAGGCTTTCGGAGAGGTTGCTTCGCAGGAATATCGTGCTTTGGGAATTGCTACTGCACTTTCTCCTCAGATTGATTTGGGTACAGAACCTCGCTGGAATCGTATCAAAGGTACTTTCGGAGAGGATTCTCCTTTGGCTGCTGATATGGCAAGAGCTTATGTTGACGGTTTTCAAACTTCAACTGGTGATGCTCTGATTGCAAATGGCTGGGGATATCACAGCGTCAATGCGATGGTAAAACACTGGCCGGGTGGAGGACCTGAGGAAGGCGGGCGTGACGGACATTTTGCCTACGGAAAGTTTGCAGTCTATCCAGGAAATAATTTCAAAGAGCATTTGATTCCTTTCACCGAAGGTGCATTCAAATTGAGCGGACCAACCGGAAAAGCTGCGGCTGTAATGCCGTACTACACGATTTCATTTGATCAGGATAAAGTAAATGGAGAAAATGTTGGAAATGCTTTCAATAAATATTTGATCACGGATTTGCTTCGGGGCGAATACGGCTACGAAGGAGTGGTTTGTACCGATTGGGGAGTCACAGGGAATGAAGGCGAAAGACCTGAGATTTTCTCAGGAAAATCATGGGGAGTTGAAACACTTTCCATTGCCGAAAGACATTACAAAGTATTGATGGCCGGAGGAGATCAGTTTGGAGGAAATAACGACATTGTTCCGGTTTTGGAAGCTTACGAAATGGGCGTAAAAGAGCTGGGCGAAGAAGCAATGAGAGCTCGCTTCGAAAAATCAGCCGTTCGTTTGCTTCGAAATATCTTTCAGGTCGGATTATTTGAAAACCCATACCTAGATCCTGAGGCTTCTCATACCACCGTTGGAAAAGCTGAGTTCATGGATGCAGGTTATCAGGCTCAGTTGAAGTCAGTGGTTCTTTTGAAAAATGAGGCTGGGGTTTTACCAATTAAGGAAAAAAAGAAAGCCTACATTCCTCAGAAATACATCCCATCTACTACCAACTGGTGGGGCGTAAAATCCGAAGCCAAGTGGGTTGATGCCGTTAATTTGACCATTGCAGCAAATTATTTTGAACTCGTAGCTGATCCTGCTCAGGCGGATCTGGCGTTGGTTTTTGTAGATAGTCCGGAGTCTGGTACAGGCTATGATCCTGCGGATCGGGAGGCCGGAGGAACCGGGTATGTTCCGATTTCTTTGCAATACGGTTCCTACAAAGCGGTAAGCGCCAGAGATTCCAGCATTGCTTCCGGTGATCCGGTTGTGGCTCCTGCGGTTTTGAACAGAACTTACAAGAACAAGACAGTGGCGACTTCCAATGAACCAGATCTGAAATCAATCCTGGAGACGAAAGCCAAAATGGGGGATAAGCCAGTGATCGTCATTGCGAAGGCGGCAAATCCGATGGTCATGGCAGAATTTGAAACCAAGGTTCAGGGGATTTTTCTTCACTTTGGAGTTCAGAATCAGGTTATTTTTGATTTGATATCAGGCAAGTCTGAGCCTTCAGCGCTTTTGCCGGTTCAGCTCCCGGCTTCTATGGAGACGGTGGAAACCCAGTTGGAGGACGTCGCGCATGATATGATTCCTCATGTAGATGCGGCCGGAAATTCGTATGATTTTGCCTTTGGATTAAATTGGTCAGGAGTGATTGCTGACGAAAGAGTAAGTAAATACAAGAGAGTGAAGTAAACAGGGATTCTGTTAATTGAAAAAGGGTCGGCTAGTTTAGCTGACCCTTTTTTTATGAAATTAACATGGCTCCTGGGGGAGGGGAAATACAGATATTTTCTAAGTTTTCCGGTATTGATTCAAGAAGATTCTCCCACAGGATTAAAGTTACATCTGTTTCCTGAATTAAAATTTCAAATTTATAGAAGGGTGTAATTGCAAATTAAACACAAACAAAAGCTCAAACTTCACCCAGCGGGGGTGATTATAAAGAATAAAAAATATTGGACTTTAAATTTCGAATACTTATGATCTCCGATGCAATAACTCCGTAAATTCAATAAAAAAAGCATGGGGAACCTTACTTTAAATAGCAAGACGTTGGAAAAATACTTTGGCCTCTTGAACAACCTTGACAACCTATCCAAGAAAAAGTTAATAATCAAATTGACTGAATCTCTCGATATTAAAGAAGAGAAGGTGGATTTGAAGACTCTTTTCGGGGCATGGGAGGACACCAAAGAATCAGAGGAAATCATTGAAGAAATCCGTAAATCAAGAGTAGAAAAAACAGATATTGAAAGTTTCGAATGAAATACCTCTTAGACACGAATATCTGCATTCATTTTCTAAGAGGGAGATTTCAACTTTTAGAAAAATTCCAAGACATAGGAATTGAAAATTGTGCCATTTCAGAAATAACCTTAGCTGAATTGATTTTTGGCGCAGAAAACAGTTCTAATCCAAAAAAGAACCATAAACTCATTGAGATTTTTACTGACGGAGTTATTGTCCTTCCCATTTTTGATGCCATCTATCTTTATGGTAAAGAGAAAGCAAGATTAAGGTCAAAAGGAAAAATGATCAGTGATTTTGATCTTCTCATTGGCTGCACTGCGATCGAGAAAGACCTGCTTATGGTAACAGAAAACAGGAAGGAATTTGAAAGAATTTCCGGGATTAAGATTGAAAACTGGATACAAAAGTAAAATTAACTCCTTCCGGATTAGTCAATACTTTTTTAGCTCTCAAGTTCACAGGGCAGTTAGGTCTAGTCTGAAAAGTGTTTCGATTATTACTTTCCAAACGGATACTTCACCCACTTGAGGAATGAATATATGATTGGAACATAAATCCCTGCCAAGAAGAATCTCATTTACATTTCCTTCAAAAAACACTATAAAATACCCGATACAGGGTATTTTTAGTTGAAATTTAATCCTGTACTTGAGAAGTATACTTTGTTTGAAATACGTAAGCTGTGGGAGATCACCTGATTTTTAATATCCTTGAAAAAGAAAGCCCAGCTCGACATATCTTCTCAAGTGCACTAGTCCCTCAGTGTATCCTTTTCCTTTTATTCTTTTTCTGCTTTGTGTCGGAAAGCAGTGCACAGAGAATTACTGTCTCCGGACAAGTCCGGGATAGTTCAACCGAGCTTCCGCTCCAATTCGCAAATGTGTTTGTCAACAACACCACGATCAATACCGTCACCGACGCGCAAGGAAAGTATTCCTTGACAGGAATTAGTCCGGGAACATATGAACTCGTGGTCTCTTATGTAGGCTATGTTACCCAGAACCGGAATATAGAGCTGCAATCAGCCAACAATCCAATTATAGATTTCCGCCTCGAACCGAAGGAAGATGATCTGGAAGAAATCGATGTCACCAGCCGGATGGATAAAAAATGGGGAAAGCAGTTAAAAAGATTTGAGAAAGTTTTTATCGGAAACCCGATGGATTCTATCGCTGGGGCATCCAAAATCCTGAACCCCTGGGTATTGGACTTTGGAGAAGGAAAAGCTTCAAATGGCCCCCGGTATTTTTATGCAACCGCACAGGAACCGATCCAAATCGAGAATTCAGCTCTGGGATATCGGATCTTCTACGATCTTCTGGATTTCAAGCAAACCCGAAACGGATTTAATTATCTGGGATTGTCCAGGTTTGAGGAAATGGAGCCGTCCTCCAAGGATATCGCAGAGCTGTGGCATGAAAACAGACAACGGGTTTTCTTTGGATCCACCAGGCATCTGCTAAAAACGATAATTGAAAAGGATACCGTCAGCAAAGAATATCAAGTATATAAAGTAAATCCCTTTCCAGTTAAACATGAAAGGACGAATGTCTTTTTCAGGGAACTTGGAAACAGCCTGGAATTAGTCCCTATTGATTCTATTACTATTCAGGATTCAATTCCGGGAAGGAATTTACTGGTGTCGGATGCAATGCTGGAAGCACACTATATCAAGGGCATTGCATTAAACAACTTTTACAGGGACATTAAATTTCCAATCAGCTGGCTGACTTTTAAAAACGACACCCTGATTGTAGATCCCAACGGAGTACCCCTTGATCCTGCACAGTTAATCCTCTCCGGACAAATGGCGGAGGATCGTATGGGCCGTTTTTTGCCATTGGATTTCCAGCCCGACGTAGCGTTGGCTTATCTTCAGCAAGAGGCAAACTTTGTAGAAGACCCCAATAAATGGAATAGCCTACGAGAAAAACCTTTTGTCCAAACCGACAAGTCTTATTATTACCCTGGAGAAACAATTTGGTTCAAGTCCAATATGATGTATCAAAATCCGATCATGGCAGATAGCCTGAGTCAGGTTTTGTATGTTGAGGTTTTCAGCGATATCAAGGAACTAGCCGCAACAGGTACTTTTTCGATTACAAAGGGTTCGAGCAACGGACAGCTAAAACTCCCCAATGACCTTCCTAAGGGAAATTACGGGCTCAGAGCCTATACCAATTGGATGAGGAATTTCGGAGATGCAGATTTCTTTTATCAGGCGATTCCGGTACTCGACCTAAACGAAAAAGTGATTGGCCCTGTCGCTTCCAATCTTGAACCTGAAATTGAACCGGAAATAGAGGTTCAGATTATTCCTGAAAATGTTCAATTAGTCCCCGGAGGAAAAAACTCGGTTACCCTCAAACTACTTGATTCTTATGGGGAACCTGTGGCAGCCGAACTTTCAGTTTCAGTTCAGAATTCAAACTTGGTGGCCAATATTTCTGGTGATCCAAAAACAGGTGCCGCATCGAATTGGCTTTTAGAACCTGAAATGATCACTCCTTCGGATAGTCTTGAATATCCAATTGAATATGGAATTGCATTCAGCGGGCAGTTTTTGAATAGAAAAGATCGACCGGAAAAAGCCAATATCACTATCGTACAGGGCAAATATGATGATTATGGAGTGGTGGAAACAGATTCGTTGGGAAGGTTTTGGGCAAATGGTTTGTATTTCACTGACTCAGCCGAAATAGCAATAGCCGCATTCGACGATAAGTTAAGGCGATACGGCAGTATTATCCTTGATGAAAAATCAATTCCGACTTTGACAGGATCTTTTCCCGAAATTGATTTACAGATTGAGAACACTCAGTCCAAACAGCGGGAGTATATCCTGGAAGATATGGCGGGATTCATTACGTTGGAAGAGGTCATTGTTGAAGATGAAAAAATTGAGCCACTTCGGGAACGTAATTATGGCTACGGTAATGGAGATTACAGTTACACGGAAAAGGATTTGGAAAAATACCTTCATCTTACTCTCGGTGAATTTTTAAATAGATTTAATGTTCAAAGCAATAGAAACTGGGGGTTAAAAACTGGTGGAAAGCTTTACATAGTTGACGGAGTAAAGCAGGATCCTGAATCAGGGGGAGTTGATGTACCACTCAGTGAAGTGGCATCTATTTCAATATTTACTAATAGTAGTCCCGTATTCGGAATGGCAGGATTCGCCGGTGCGGTCATGATTACCACTAAAACTGGGGGCCGTTTTGTAGATGATCCGGAAAAGAAAATTTTAGAAAAAAATCTTTTTCAATTGTTCACAATGGGTGGGTTTACCAAAGAACAAAAGTTTCCCGATTTTGAAAACTCAACCCAAAACAGATCATTGATTGATTACCAGCCTACCGTGCATTGGAATCCTTCTCTTCAAACCGATCCTGAAACCGGAGAAGTTTCTTTTTCATTCTATTCAGGTGAAATGGACACTACCTATAGAATCGTAATACAGGGATTGACAGAAGAGAATATACCTTTTAGGGTGGTAAAGGAAATGAGAGTGTTGAAGTGAGGGAGAAACTACGCTCAGTCTGACGCTCATTCTACACTAAGCATGGCTAATAGCTTCATAATAAAATTTTAATCTCCCAATTTAATTTCCACCACAAGACTATCCTTTTGGGAATAGATAATCTTGTAAGTATCTGAAGTACCAAATGGTGATTCATAACTTTCAACAAATAACGTATCTGACCAATATGCTTATTCTAGGATGATTGGATCATTTGACATTATTGAACGGACTTTATTTAAAGCCATCCCTTTCTCTATTTTTTGTAGTTGTTTAAAATTTTCTTCTCCTTCTGAACTTGAACAACCAAAAAATACTGCCAAAAAAATAGCTAAAATGCCCATCTTATTTTTCATTAATTTTCTATTCATAATTGATAGAATTACAAATTCCATTGGATAGTTGAGCGGAATAATTCCAGAACGGCTGTCGGGAATACGCTTTGACCAAGCTAGTTTTGAGGATTTACTTCATTTTTGAAATCAAAGTAAAAAGGTCCTCAGTTGAAACCACCTTTTTCCAATTCTTTTCTGATAATCCTTGAATTAGTTTTTTGTCTCCGGTCCAGAGTTTGGCTTTGGCATGCTCAGCAAGTGCTACAAACTCTGTGTCGTCTATATCAACATCATGAGTAAGGCTTAAAGCTTTCCGAAAAATTTCAAGGGGTATTAATTTGAAGTTGATAAACCTGTTTTTTTGAGTAATGAGGTTGATTATTTGATCGAGTTCGGCTTCAGAATAACCTGAGAGAGATATTAATTTGCCTTTGTGTTCTTCAATTTCCTCTAAAAGTTGATGGGTGGAATAAAAATTTAATTGGGTTTTTGGGTATAGAATAATCGTCCCAATTTTACTGTTGCTGTTCAAAATTGCGCTGAAAGCGATATTTGAATCCACAACGATTCTTATAGGCCCAGCTTAGTTTTGGTTTTTTCCCAGCGTCCTCTTTTGATATCGCTTACCAAGTCGTCTACATCTTTTTGGGTCGCTTTGGACTTCGAGGAAATTTCTTTGTATTCAATCAAATCCGCTAAATCCTGTAGGTCATCCACGTTGATAGAGGCAGGAATACGGATGACAACTTCATTTTTTGTCCGTTCGATTTTCATGGGACTTTTATTTAAATATACAGAATCGATGAGAAAAGGTTTGGGTTATAATTTAGATTTTGAAGTCGAAAAATCTGACGAATATTCCTTTAAAAAAACCAGCCAACTCAAAACGTTAGACAGTGTCTTACTTTTTTAGAAAGTCAGGTATAACTTCCGAATAATTACCAGGTTAGCTCACCTTTTTCTTTTTTGTCAATTATTATGAAATCAACCTCGCTCCATCCCCGATTTTGACGGGAATAAACTCACGGTGAATTCCGAATTTTTCGAAGTAAGCGGGATTGATTTTTTCCTGGAATCTTTCTCACATAGCCGGAAATAATTTAAGCGATTCTTAACCTTTCCTTGTCACGATTTAGGTGAAATTCTTACATGGATCTTAGGCAATGTCTGACGGTACAAACTCTAACATTTTGAAAGGGTTGAGAATCAAACTTAACTTTTCAATGACGCTACATTCCAAACTTTCAGAAATTGTATTCAAGAATTTTACAGGAAAAATTTTATTAAAAGGCGACAGAAATATTTTTATCGGGCAATGCTTGTATCTTCGTATGGAAACATTGAGAAGTGAATGGATAAGTTTAAAGTAATATTCTTGACAGAAGCCAGAGAATTTCTCCTCGGATTAGATGAAAAAACTCGCGACAAAATCATTTTCAACATAGACAAATCCAAAATTATAAACGATAGGGAGTTGTTCAAAAAACTCACAGGCGAAATTTGGGAGTTCAGAACTTTATACAACAAAACTTATTTTAGAATTTTTGCCTTTTGGGATAAAAGTGAAAAAATCGAAACCTTAGTTTTGACAACTCATGGAATAGTAAAGAAAACCGGGAAAACTCCTGAAAAAGAAATTGAAAAAGCAGAAAGTATAAGATTGAAATACTTTGAACTTAAAAAGAAGAGAAATGAGAAATGATGAAGAAGAATTGGAAATGTTCCCTTTTGATAAAATAAAAGATGAATTTATTGGAGAAGTTGGAACTGAAAAAAGAACTCTTTACGAACAAGAACTCCAAATGGAAATGCTTGGAGATTTAATTAAAAAAGTTCGCCTTGAAAGAAATATGACTCAAGAAGAGCTTGGGAAATTAATCGGAGTACAAAGAGCGCAAATTTCAAAGCTTGAAAACAACACTACAAACGTAACGGTCGAGACAATCTTGAGAGTTTTCAGTGCTTTAAAAGCCAAAGTAAATTTTAATGTGGAATTGTTAAATAGTAATATAAAAATTGTTTGAAAAGGAACTTCGCTCTTGTGAAACCAAATCTTGGGGTTCCTTTAACTCACTACTAACTTAGCTCCATCGCCGATTTTGACAGGAATAAACTCAGGGTGAATCCCGAATTTTTCAAAGTAAGCGGGATTGATTTTTGCCTCAAATTCCTTCAAATAATCAGTTTTTACCAGATTGATTGTGCAGCCTCCAAATCCTCCTCCCATCATTCGGGAACCGAGAACTTCGGGGATTTCCTGAGCTTTCGCAGCCAAAAAATCAAGTTCTTCACAGCTTACTTCGAAATCGTCACTAAGGCTGGCATGTGAAGCATTGAGGAGTTGGCCGAATGTCGGAAGTGCTTTTTTCTTCAGCGCTTCTACTGCATCAAAAACGCGCTGAATCTCTGTGATCAAATGCTTTGCTTTTGGGAATAACTCAGCAGGAAGGATTTCTTTGACTGTTTCCAAGTCAGAAACCCCAATGTCCCGCAGGGTTTTGATTTCCTGAAAAGTCGGCCTGAGCAGACGAACGCTTTTTTCGCAAGCTTCCCTTCTTTTGTTATATGCTGAATCAGCAAGCGAATGCTTCACTTTGGAGTTGACCAAAATCAGAGAATAATCCCCAAAATCAGCGGCGACTTCCTGGTGCGAAATACTCCGGCAATCAAGCAGCAAGGCATGGTCTTTCACTCCAAAAGTGGAGGCATAAGGATCCATGATTCCGCAATTCACCCCCGCAAAAACATGTTCTGATTTCTGGGCATAGAATACAAGGGATTTCTTGGGAACAGAATATCCAAAAAGCCCTGAAATGGCCGTTCCGATTGCGACAGAAAGAGCAGCTGAGGAAGAAAGGCCGGAAGCGGGAATATTTCCCCCAAACGCCAAATCAAAACTGGTTGGATAGAATCCTGCCTGATTCATTTGGCTGACCATTCCCATCGCGTAGTTTGCCCAATGTCCTTTTTTGGGCGAAAAATTAGTTGGGGAAAAGGCAAATTCCTCCTCTAAGTCAATGGAATATAAGCGGATGATTGATTCTTGGTTTTTTTGTGCGGCCACCCAAATACCTTGCTCGATGGCGGCCGGAAATACAAAACCTTCCTGATAATCTGTGTGCTCGCCGATCAGATTAATTCTGCCCGGAGCAAATGCTACAATGGGATCCGTTTTGAAAACGTCCCGAAAGGCATTGGATACCTTTTCAATCATTTTACAGGAAGAGGTTTGGTGGATTTTCGGGGTACGAGGGTAGTTTCCAAGACAATGGAAATCGGATCGTCGGATGCGACTCCGTCCAACTGATCCAAAAGATGGGTGACTGATAATTTTCCCATTTCATAGCCAGGCTGTGAAACGGTCGTTAAAGGAGGCTCCACTACAGCCGAAGTCGGATTATTGGTGAATCCAGCAAGTGAAATGTCCTCAGGAATTTTGATTCCCATACTTTTCCAAACAGTCAGCACATCGACTGCAAGCGGATCAATCATGCAAAATACAGCCTCAGGTCTTGGATTCATGGCCGCGATTTCCTCTGCAGCTCTTACATTGCCTTCGTGAGTAAGATCCGTGATCTTGATCAAATCAGCTTCTTCCCCTAATCCATATTCTGACAAAGCTCTCAGATAGCCTTCTTTTCGTTTTTTGCTGATGTACAGATCTTCCGGACCGGAGACATACATGATTCTTCTGCAGCCGGTTTCCAGCAAATATTTAGTGACTTGATATGCCCCGCCAACGTCGTTGAAAGTGATTTTGGAAACAGGAATGTCTTCATTTACCCGATCAAAAAGGACGAAAGGAATCTCCCTATCGTACAGCTCATACAAGTGTTCGTAATGATTGGTTTCCCTGCTTAAAGAAATCAAAAGACCGTCCACCTGACTGGAAACCAGGGATTTGATGTTGGCTTTTTCCTGTTCGATTGACTCGTTTGACTGGCAGATCATCACATTATATCCGCGTGAATTTGCAGTGTCCTGAATCCCGCTCACACAGGATCCGAAAAAGTGAGAGATAATTTCAGGGACGATTACTCCTAGTGT
>JBILPR010000307.1:0-5217 GCA_044373795.1 Algoriphagus sp.
AATATAAAATATTATCAAAATAAATTGAAGCAAAAGATGAACTTATGGTTTAGATTATTTGGGTAAAATGGAAATAATCAACTTATTGGCTTATTTTACACAATCAGGTATATTTTGAATAAAAAAAATACCAGTAAACCAAAATAAAATACAAAATTTTTTTTTTTACATTTTTTGTACAATTTTTGAATTTAAAATTCTATCGAATACTAGTCCGAATCAGGACTAATATGCATCGCACCCATCTCATCTTTTATGAATACCGATCCTGCTGAAAATCATTTTCTTAACCAGATTCCGATTTGTATTTTGAGGATGAATTGGGACTTTGACATCCTCTATTCAAATGAAGCCACCTCAAGTATTTTGGGTCACACCAGAGAAGAAGTAATCGGGAAATCTTTTTTTAGCCTGATTCCTGAATTGGAGCGGCAAAAAATAAAATCGTTCTATGCTGCTCTGGGATTTACACAATCTTCTTATTCGGAATCGCACTTCTATTTAAGTTCAAAAATCAACCATACTGTTTATACCGATCTGGAAGGGTTAACAGTTATTTTGAAAAAAGAACCTATTAATTACCTAGTAGAATCCAGTCAAAAAGAGGCATCTTTCAGGCTACTGCTAGATGACCTTCCGGGAGGAATAGTAATAGTGGATTCTTCTTCCGATCAAATAGTTTATTCAAATAAAGTCACACAAGATTGGCTTGGCTATAAGAATGAAGAGTTGAACCTTCTTTCTTTTTCAAACATTTTAGCAAAGGAGGATTTGCAATTAGTTAAAAGTCGAGAATACAAAAATAAAGATTTCTCTTCTGAGATACATCTGGGCAGAAGAGATGGAAAAAAGATCCCTGTTAAATTCCACTCTATTGATCTGGAATGGAAAAACAAGCCCTCCAGATGTATGTTTTTTAAAGACATCAGGGGTGAAAAAGAAGCTGAAAAAACCCAAGTAGAATGGCAGAAGCTAAAAGACATTTTAAGTGTTTTAGCGGTTAAATTCATTAATATCCCTTCCTCCGAGCTTGGATCGGTTATTGAAAAAACATTGGGTATAGCTGGTTTTTTAAGCAACTCAGATCGTGCATTTACCTTACGGTTTGATTTAAAAAATTTACTTGCCTACACCGAACACACCTGGGTAAATGAAGGTATTCAATCATTTAAAGATGAGTTTAAGGTTTTTCAGATTGAATTGATTTTACCCCTGTGGGACAGGCTTATAAATGAGCGGTTTTTTGAAATTGAAGACATCAGTCATCTTCCGGAAAATAGTTTATTAAGAAAAACTCTTAGTTTACTAAACCTTAAATCATTGACCCTCTCCTCGATCTTTGAAGGGGATGTTTTGTATGGGGTGGTTGGATTTGGAAGAGTAACTAAACAAGAAAAATATTCTGAGTCGGAACTCATTCCTATCACAATGGTTTCCGAGATAATTTCCAATACTTTACTTCGCAAAAAAACAGAAAACCTCTTATTGGAAAGCGAACAGGAAAATGAAAAACTTTTCAATAATGTATCTGTCGGAATTTTATATTTCGATCGCAACGGAATGATTTCCAAAGCAAATCATTCCGCTCTCAATCTGCTTGACCTGACTTTTTTAGAATTACAGGACAAAAAAATCCTGAGTCCAAAGTGGAGAGCATATGAGGAGGGTAGAAAGGAAATAGATTTATTCTCAGTCATTGACCAGGAATGCGTTAAGTCAGGAAAATCAGTCTCAAATAGAATTGTTGAAATACGCAGACCGGGTTTTGAAGATTATGTCTGGCTGAGTATAGATTCTACTCCTGAATTTGAATCCGGAGAAAAAATACCAAGCGCAGTGTTTTTAACCTTGAGTGACATTACCGATCAAAAGACATTGATGGACTTGGCCATACTGTCCGAAAACCGTTATCGCGTTTTAGTTGAAAACCTCCCTGGAGCAGTCTATTCTTTTGATTTAGACAAAAAATTGACGATCAGGCATATGTCAAAGAAGATTTTAGGTTTTACAGGATATTCTGATCTTGACTTTATCAAAAATCACATCACCCTCCAGGATTTGATTCATCCCGGTGATAAGGAGAGAATAAATGGCAGTATCGACTACTCCATCAAAAACCATAAATCATTTCAACTTGAATATAGAATCTATCATAAATCCGGAAAAATTCGCTGGATTGAGGACATGGGCGATATCATATTTAAAGATAAATTTCCAAGTCATGTGATCGGCTTTTGCAGGGATATTACAACAAGGAAAGAAGCTCAAAGTGAATCTTACAAAAGTCAAAAGCTTCTGGAGGCAATCATTGAAAACAGCCATTCTGTGATTTTTGTCAAGGACTTGGATTTGAGGTATATCATGGTCAATAAACGATGGGAAATCATCACCGGTTATGGCCGTGAAGATATATTGGGCAAAAAATTAGAGGACTTTTTAGACCCAACTCTAGTACAGAAGTTCAATGATGATGACAGAATGGCCATATTGGAGGGAAAAACAACCTTTAAAGAAGAGGTAATCTCAAAAGAAGAAACCAAATCAGGTCAAGGGTATGCTCAATACTTTCTATCTCTGAAATTCCCTTACAGAGATGCGGATGGAGCAATCATCGGGATGTGCGGGATTTCAACGGAAATAACTGCAATAAGAGAAGCTTCAATAATGATAGAAGAAAGAGAAGCCAATCTTCAGGGGATTCTTGAAAGTGTAAATGAGAGTATTTGGTCTTTGGATAAAAACCTGGAAATCCTGTTTACCAATAAGACATTTTTTGAGGAATTTTTTCAGTACAGTGGAATAGAGTTGACGAAAGGCATAAATATTCTTAATTCAATTCCTGATCCTTCCGAAAGGGAAAAATGGCGAAAAAGATATGAAACCGTCCTGGAAAGTGGCTCGCCGCTTCATATTTCGGATGTGTTAAAAATCAGAAACGAAAAATATCATTATGAGTCAGTAGTCTATCCCTTGAAAGTAAATGACAGGGTAGAAGGCGTTTCCGTTTTTAGTAAAAATGTAACTGAAAAAGTAGACTTAGATGAAACGTCAAAGCTCTATAGGAGCTTATTTGAAACTTCTACCAATGAGATTTTCCTGATATCGAGCGAATCCTTCCAAATAAAACAGGCTAATCAGGCAGCGCTCAAGAATACCGGGTATTCCATCGAAGAGATTGTAGATATCTCTTTCATTGATTTGATTTCAAAACTTACTAAAGAGATGTTTTTGGAGAAAGTCTATCCGGTAATTTCCAAAAAAGTGCCCTCTGTCTTTTTAGAAACCTCAAATCTTAGAAAAGACGGATCAAGCTATGACACAGAGATTTTACTTCAATGGTTTACTTACGACGGGGAAGAATTTTTATCCGCATTTGTCTCAGATATTTCTGAGCGAAAAGAAAATCAAAGGGCGCTCAAGGAAAGTGAGTTGAGGTTTACGCAGATTTTTAAAGAAAATGTAACTCCAATGTTGATTATTGATCCAATGAGCGGTCAAATCGAAGATGCCAATCCTGCTGCAATTTCATATTATGGTTTTGATCCGGATTCGATAAAATCCAAAAATGTAATCGATGTGAATTACACATTTAAGGAGAATCCAGAAAAAATGGTTTCTACAGTCGAGAATATCATGGCCCAAGGCAAAGGTAAATTTGAGTTTGTTCATAAACTACAATCAGGTGAACTAAGGTCCGTGGAAGTATTCTGCAGTAAAATATCTATCAATAACAGAGATTTGGTGCACGAGATTATTCAGGATGTCACGGAGCGAAATGACTATTATGAGGCTTTGTTAAAACAGAATGAGGCTTTAAAAGAGATTGCCTGGATTCAGTCTCATATTATAAGGGCACCTTTAGCCAAAATCATGGGATTAGTTCAGATTTTGCAAGACGATAAAGATGACGAGGATTTTTCTTTTGATTTTATCTTAGATGCTATTTTAAATGCCGCAAATGAACTAGACGAAGTGATTCAGAAAACAAGTGAAAAATCAAATCAAGCTAAACATCTTTTTTAATTAAAAAACTTAGAAAATTATGGAAATTTTAATCGTTGATGATGAACCTATTTTTTTAATGATGCATGGAAAAATCATAGAAAAAATTGGATTAGGTTTACCTGCTAAAACTTTTCTATCAGGAGAAGAATTAATCTTCTTTCTGGTGAATAACAATAATGAAAATAAAAAATATTTGATCTTTTGTGATATTTTCATGTATCCGATGGATGCTTGGGATATTTTGGCTTATCTGGAAACTGCTAATCTGCTTTGTGAAATAAAAATCATAATCGTTACGTCTTCAGTGGATAGGATTGAAATGGAAAAATCTAAGAATTTTAGTAACGTGGTAGATTTTCTCATCAAACCAATTAATCAAGATTTGGTGAAAGAAATAATTGAAAATGCTTTTTGAGTATCTCAAAAAACAACCTAAAATCGAAAAACTTGATTTTTCCTGAAACTTGAAATGGTCTAATCAGACAAATAAGAAGCTGATTTTGATTTTCAAGACCCCACTCTTTTGGATCAGACAGAATTTTTTTTAGGATTCTGAATTGTATATAAAAACCCATCAACTTTCATTCAAACTATAACCTTATAGCATAAGCTCAGGTCAAGGCTTCTGTCAATAAGAAATGAATGAAATCCTACATTTTAAATTGCTTTTATTTTAACCTATTCGGTTTTGGTACGAATTGATAACTTAAAGCAATCGTCGGCAGATCTGACAACTTTTCTCCTATGTATCTTCTTTTGAGCTTTTCCAAAAGTCCTTTCAGTTAAATCAGGAAAGATTTTCAGTTACTTTTTTTATTGTTCACCAAATCGTCGTTCCGATGGCGTATTTCCAATTCCGGGGCAACTATTGCCGGTTCCCGTCTTCTTTGCCCACGGCAGAGATCCTTTTTCATTTAAGATTTTAGGGATGATTTACCTGTTTACCAGGAGATGAAGGTTTTTTTACCCTGGATTTTCATAAAATCATCAACGCTTTTTTCAGTTGGAAATTGAATTATTCATTTAAGAATAAGACCCGGACATTTTCGGGTGAAGAATCACCCTGAACAACTTGGGCACCAATCGAAACTAGCCTTCAAAGAATAGTTGAAGTTGCTCTTGCCGGGAAAATACACCCTGGTCGGAGATCCAAAGCAACTCGATTTTATGCAGGTGGAATCCAATCCGGCTGTTTTGGAATTTGAAATCAAA
>JBILPR010000308.1:0-5215 GCA_044373795.1 Algoriphagus sp.
CAATTCCATACGCGGACCGTCTTCCCACAATGCTTTGATCGGTTTTCGCACCACACTCGGCTTGGTGAGCAGATCGGCAATCGTGCCACTTTACCTACGAAATGACGTGGTAGGACCCATGAGCCGCACTGTCGAAGATGCAGCGAGAGTGCTGGAAGTGACTGCCGGATATGATCCTGAGGATCCGTTGACGAAGTACTCCGAAGGAAAAATACCTGCCAATTATTCACAGTTTCTGGTAAAAGATGGGCTCAAGGGAGCGCGAATAGGAGTTTTCAGAACGCTCAGTGAGAAAGATGCCAATCCGGAAATCTCTGCTCTTTTCAATCAATCACTGAGAGACATGGCATCGCTTGGTGCGGTAATTATTGACTCTGTAGAAGTGGAAAACTTTGATTCTCTTCGCAGAAATCAATGGTGCCCTGTTTTCCGCCAGGATTTGGAAAAGTTTTTGGTAGATTATGTCAAGCGGGATACCATGTCAACCATTCAGGACGTGATTCGGGTTGGGACAAAATCTGACTATGCCCGCAATGGGCTGGCGGAGTTTGTCGATACTCAGGTTCCTGAAAATCCAGAACTCGATTGCGGAGATGCATACACTGACTTAAAGCGGATTGCTTTTCGCGAAGCGATCGAAAAAATGATGGATTCCCTGAACCTGGATGCAATCGTCTATCCAACCTGGAATAACAAACCGGCGAGAATTGAAGCTTTCGAAGAAGAATACAAAGGTGATAATTCCCAGATAATCGCACCTCATACCGGCCAACCGGCATTCACAGTTCCGATGGGGTTTTCCTCTGGAAATCTTCCCGCCGGGCTTCAGTTTCTTGGCAGAATGTATTCCGAACCAACGCTTATCAAACTGACCTATTCTTATGAGCAAGGGACAAAGCACCGCAAAGCACCGGTTTTGTAGGAACAAAGGTGAATCATCACCGGTAACACTATAGTCTTTGAATCGCCGACATCAAGTATGATGACGGATGAGAAAAGTACTTTCCAAAGCCTATTCAATCACTCCGTTGTAAGAAATAGAATCCCTATCGGTGCTTGTGACTCGTAAGGTTGCGTACCCGTCGGCAGTAATGGACAGGAAAAGTTTCACAATTTGACTCACGTCAGATGGCTTGATCGTAACATCCCAGCCGCCTTTCTTTTTGGGTTTCACCGCATACTCAAATTCTTTTGAAGTAAATGTGATCCCAGTCTCGGAACCTCCATATCCTCCCGTGAAAGCTCTTCCGAAATAGGGAAGTTCGCTGTTTATTTCCTCGGGGGTAACCGACACTGCATAGCCGGAAGTCAATTGAATTACGCCGCCTTTCGAAGGAGTGGCGGACTGGGCTTTGAAGATAAATTTTCCTCCTTCAACCGCTGCTTTGAATATCTGCGAAACCGCCTCCTGCTTTTCCTTTTTCGAATCCTGAGCGAAGCCATTAAGAGAAATACCTGCAAAAAGGAGCGCTAAAATAAATAAGTAACTTTTCATGGCTAGGTTAATTTGAGGTTTAGACATATTGAGTATAATCGAATTAATTTCCTGTCAAACATAACATTCTGTACTCAATAATTTTCTGAGATTATCATTGGATACTTTGATTTATTTTCAGGATAATTATAGACGTTAACGTTTAATTTTATAAAATATTTTTTAATTTTTTAAAGCTGTATTTTTTCTCCAAAATCACTCTTAAAATGCACATTGTGAATTGATCAATTATTAAACGTCAGCGTCTACTATATTTATACAAAAAGCAATAATACTAAAACAAACATAATTTTTAATTTTTAAATTTTCCTACTATCGAAGTCAATTAAAGAAATCTATTCCACCCATTTTTTTTCTTAAAACTGATTTTAGTCATGTTTTGAATTCTATATTAATCCGATATTTAATCATTAAACCTGATTAATTAAAAATCATACTTAACTCATGGAAATGATGCGACGTCTACTAATAAGCTTATTCTTTCTTTTCCTTATGTCGGCTGCCAATGCTCAGGTTTTTTCCAATAAGGAAGTCGGGAAAAAGAACGAGAGAAAAATCGACAGTCTTAAAGCAGCTGAATATCCCTACGCACTTCCTATTTGGGGTAATAAAGTGACCGGAATGGGTTATAACCTTCCTTATTCTGCGGGAATTGGTGTGCAGTATTTTTGGCAGGAATCGGATCTAATCATTGAAAATCTGATGGTTGGATTCAATGAAGGTGAGATGTACAACGTAGATGACCTGATTCGATTCAACAAGGCTGTGGCAACTGCAAGTGCTGTGTCTGTAAGACCTGATGTTTGGTTGTTTCCGTTTTTGGATGTTTATGCGATTTTAGGAAAATCCACTGCCTCTACCGATGTGGGTTTTGGGCTTTGGCTTCCTGATGCTGACAATAACTATACAGAAGTACTTACAGCGGGATCCGTGGTTGAATTTGACGCTACTACATTTGGTATCGGTATGACGCCTACTATCGGAATTGGAGGGGGCTTTATGGCATTGGATATGAACATCAGTTGGACAGATGTTCCACAGCTTGCCGAGCCTACCAGAACTTTTGTTTTTGGTCCCCGATTTGGTAAAAACTTCGACCTTAAAAAACCCGGAACGGCTTTCACTATTTGGGCGGGAGGATTCAGAGTACATTTAAATTCCGCAACTTATGGTTCAATTGCTCTCAGTGAAGTCTTCCCACCGGGAACTCTGGGCGGCAAAATTGACGAGGGTTATGCAAAAGTAGATAATGCGTACAATCAGGTAGATTCATGGTGGAATGGACTCAGCCAAAGCGAACAGAATAATCCGATCAATGCAGCCAAATACGAAAAGGCCAATGAGGTGTTAGCCAAAGCAAGTCAAATCCTGGTAGCTGCCGACGGTGCGGTAAGCACTATCGAGACATCCACCGTTCAATATTCCATGGACAAGCGGCCAAAAGATATGTGGAACTTCATCGTTGGAACTCAGTATCAATTTAGCAAGCACTTTATGTATAGAATTGAATACGGCTTCCTGGGTAGCAGACAACAAGTTATGACAGGTCTTCAGTATAGATTCGGACTTTAACAGAGAACAGAACACATGACAAACCCCAAGTGATTTGAATATCACACGGGGCTTTTTGATTATAAAGGGAATCACAACGCGTAAAATTGAAGTATAATTCTTCCTCACTTAAACAATTTCTACTTATGCAGCAAAAATTCTTCCATTGATCTGAATATCTAGCTCTAGCTGCCGAAAGTACCTCCACTTCTGACTTTTTTTCAAGTTGAATGACATCTTACTGATAAAAGCCTAAGCAAAAACAACCTCGTTGACACCTTTACTTTTCTACCGTTTATTATATCAGAGAGCAAATTCGTAGCGAATATTCTCAGCATATCTGCTTCATGGCAGAATTTTCGGTTGTGAGCAATTTATAAGTTGGTCCTATTGCTGGAAATGAATTCAACTTAAGTCTCCTTGAAATCTGGATACATATCATTTTCGGTAGTTGCCGAAAATGAGGGGATTAGGTGCCAGGACTTTTCGGAAAAGACATTCGGGTTAAACATTAACGCAATTTTTCAAACTGACTCAAAATGATGATTCCGGTTCATTTGCGTTTAATTATTCAGAATTGAATTCTTGCTAAACATGCAATAGTAAGGCGTTCAAAAAAGCTAAATGCTACTCCTACATAGTCTTGTCTAATGACAATTAAACAAACAATTCAAATCTAAAGGGATTTAAAATCTTAACTAATGAAGAAAAATAATTTAATGTCTGTGTATTTATTGAATTCTCTTCCATCAAACTTACAATCAGGGGATAGACGTATACAAAATGAAGGTCAAAAAATTAGTGAGAGTTAATTCCTGACCAGAAAGCCCTTATTCTTACTCTATTTTTAAATGACTTTAATCAGTTTTAAGTCTGATTGAATTCAGGAAATTCCTAAAATAAGATCATTAAATACGTGTACTCATATTTAGATGACTCGATAGATTTACTTAAACCTTAAATTCATTCAAACTCATGTTTTAAAAAAACAGAAATAATATTGTTGATTACTTTATTTTAATTTTTAATAAGCAAGACAGTCATCTAAAACAATTTAGTAAAGAATTCAACTATGAACCGATTGAAAGCACTTTTTATACTTGTCTTTTTTCCTTTGACTTTTACATGGTCACAGGAAACTGTCCCCGCTGACTCAGTTTGTGAACAAAAGGATCTTCCCCAACTGATTCGTCAGGCAAGGAATAAGCCTCCAAAGGAAAGACCGATTGACGCCAGCTCACTTTTGCTTGTTCCGATTATCGGATCCAATCCTGCAACCGGATTTATGTTTGGAGTGGGCGGGCAATATGCGTTCAAAATGAAGGGGAGCGAGCAATATTCCCTGATCAACGGAAGTCTTCAGGCCACGACAAAGGACCAGTACATTTTCATGCTCAAAAACAATGTCTATTCTAAGAATGAGAAGTTCTTTTATACCGGAGATTGGAGGTTTTTGGTTTACTCCCAGTCTACTTATGGTTTGGGAACGGATTCACCAGAAGGCGGAATCCTGGATTACCAATACAATCAGGGAGGGTTGGAGACCAACCAGGATTCCCTTACCCAGCCGATGACTTTCAACTTTGCAAGACTCCATCAATCAGTTGGACTCAAAATAAAAGAAGGAATTTACCTCGGGTTAGGGTATCATTTTGATTCCTATTCCAAAATCAAAGACCTGAAGTTGAATCTGACTCCCGGAGATACGGTACTCACCTCTCATTATCTATACAACACCAAGTATGGATTTGATAAAGAGAAATATTTCACCTCAGCTCTTTATGCCAGCTTCATTATTGATAAGCGGGACAATATGATCCAACCATACGAAGGCTACTTTTTTTCTCTGGGTTTTCGGGGAGCGTATCGGATTATCGGAAACAAAACCAATGCAAACATGCTACAGGGCGAATGGCGAAGCTATCATGGAGTATCCAGAAGGAACCCGGCGCACCTTGTTGCTTTTTGGGCATTGGCAAATTTCACTCCTGAGGGAGATTTCGCTTATATGATATTGCCGGCTTCCGGATATGATCAGCGAGGAAGAAGTTCCAGAGGCTATACCCAGGGACGATTCCGGGGAAAAGACTATGTCTATACCGAAGCAGAATATCGATTCCCAATTTCCAGATGTGGCGGTGTCCTCAGCGGAGTTGTGTTTGTCAACGG
>JBILPR010000309.1:0-5194 GCA_044373795.1 Algoriphagus sp.
GCTTCTTTCTCCCGTCTCCCGATAGCTATCGGGACGTCTCCCGGTAGCTATCGGGACGTCTTAAATCTTACCTCCTATCCTCACCTGGAATAGATTTCAAAATTCTTTTCGATGTATTGATAGGTCAATTCAAGCCCTTCTCTGAATCCTACCAACGGGAAATAATCCAATACCTCGGCGGCTTTGTCAATAGAAGCCAGACTATGCTTGATGTCACCTGCACGCTCGGGCTTGTAAAAAGCTACCAGCTCTCTTCCCGTGATTTTTTGAAGAGTTTTGATGACCTGATTGAGACTGACTTGTTCTCCGCAGGCTACATTGAAAACTTCATGTCTGTTAAGCCTTTTGGATTCATCCTCGGTATCGAATAGAAGGGCTCTGATATTGGCCTGAACTGCATTTTCGACGTAAGTAAAATCTCTGGATGTTTCGCCGTCTCCGTTGATTACAGGTGCTGTCCGCTCCAGGAAATGCTTGCAAAACAGCGGCAGCACAGCCGCATAGGCATTGTTGGGACTTTGTCTGGGGCCGAAGACATTGAAATACCTCAATCCAATCGTGTGAAACTGATAGGACCTGCTGAATACATCCGCATAGAGTTCATTCACCGCTTTGGTAACTGCATAGGGGGAAACGGGCTTTCCCTCCTGCCCTTCTACTTTTGGAAGTGCCTGGCTGTCTCCGTAAGTACTGGAAGAAGCTGCATAAATGAATCTTTTGAGTTCGGTCGAATCTCTGGCCGCCAACAGCATGTTTAAAAATCCGGTACTGTTTACTTCATTGGTCGTGATCGGATCCGCGAGAGAACGCGGAACAGAACCTAATGCTGCCTGATGGGAAATAAAATCTATGTTCTCTACCGCCTTTCGACATACTTTGAGGTCCCTGATATCGCCCAAAATAAACTCCACATTGGGAAGGTCGAGGTAGGATTTGATATTGGCCAGGGCGCCGGTGCTTAGATTATCCAGAATTCGGATATGACCAGCGTCATGCTCTACCAGGTACTCCACAATATTGGAACCGATAAAACCTGCACCGCCGGTCACTAAAAAACTAAACTTGGATAAATCTACCCTGTGGAAAATCGAATCAATCACTCTGAACAAATTTTTGAATTACAACTGTTTTTTAAATAACCAAAGTCTTCCAATCATTCCTACAGAAGATTTTGAGATAGGCTCCAAACTGAAAAATGATGACATCCTGAAAGACTTAAATTCTTTTCTTTTTAAAGAAGTGAATCTAAACTGCTGAGATCTAAGGAAAAGGGGGTAAAACTCTTAAAGGACGATTATACTACACCGTCTATTCTTTTGCAGAAGGTAAACCTGTCGTTTATCCTGTCGAAGAATTTTATTTCTGTTTTTTTGAAATCTTTCTATTATATAAGAAAGGATCTTTCACAGCTTCGCCCTTTCAGTCCCATGAACCTACCTGCTATGATAAAAGGTATTACCAAAAAATCGAGCACTGATTTTAACATGAAAAGCTCTTGCGGAACTACTTAAACAAAAGAAGTGAAAGAATTATATATAAGACTTATTACGATTTTTATTATAAATGAAAAGCACATATCTGTAAATAATATGTATAAAAAAGACAATGCTAAAAATTGGATGAAAAAAGGTGTAAAAAATAGAAATACACTTTATTTACTTTTAAATACATATTATTTTTTTATAATACTATAAATTGAATATTAATTTTTGAAAAATAATTATCAAACGGTTTTTTATTTAAAAAAAGGCTGAAAACTTAAACTCAATTACATTGGATCTGAATTTATATTCTGCAATTATCAGAACAAAGATAAGGAAACTAAAAAAATTAGAATTGGTAGTTGGAAATCCTGTACCAGAAGATTAATACTCTGCAAAGAAAATGAAATGCACTCTAACACAAATGAAATGTCAAATTTTTCAGACCATTCCTTTAAAAGAAGGAAGGAAAATGATTCTCAAAAATATTAACAAAGAATAAAAAATATAGCAATAAACATTTTGTTTACAAACCCATACAAAATATTGTACATGTAAACAGGATGGCCAACATTGCAGCCAAAGAAGACTTGATTTTTATGAAAGGTATTACCAAAGAAAAAATAAAATTTTTTTTATCTCCTCCTCACATGAGCGGAAAAGAAAAAGAATATATAGACAATGCATTCATTAGTAATTTTATAGCCCCGGTGGGTGAAAACATAGAGCTATTCGAACAGTCACTTAAAAGCTTCACCGGAGCAGGAGAAGTACTGACCACTAATACAGGAACAGCTGCTATTCACCTTGCCCTGATAGCAGCAGGAGTAGGAAACGGAGATGTGGTAATTTGCCAGTCGTTTACTTTTGCGGCAAGCGCAAATCCAATTCGATACCAGGGAGCCGTACCTGTCTTTGTAGACAGCGAGGCAGAGACTTGGAACATGGATCCGGAGGCTTTAGAATCAGCCATTCTGGCTTGCATGGAGGGAAACTTAAAATCTTACAGCAATTTAGAAGAAGTAATAAATCTCCCTGCTCAACTACCAAAGGCCATCATACCTGTTCATTTGTACGGGATGCCCGCTAAAATGCAGGAAATTAACAGAATTGCTAAAAAATATGGTATAAAAGTAATTGAAGATTCCGCAGAAGCATTGGGATCTACTTACAAAGGAATCTTCTGTGGTACCTTGGGTGATTTTGGTATTTTTTCATTTAATGGGAACAAAATCATAACCACGAGCTGCGGAGGTGCCTTATTATCCAATGATAGAAATGCAATAATGCTTGCGAAAAATTTGGCTTCTCAGGCTAAAGAAAACTTTGTGCATTATGAGCACAATAGGATTGGATACAATTACAGGCTATCAAACATTCTTGCAGGAATCGGTATAGCCCAAATGGAAGTGATTGAAGAAAGGATAATCAAAAGAAGAGAAATATTTTCCCTGTATAAAAATTTTCTTGGTGAAAATCCATCCATCAGATTTTTAGAGGAAACAGAAGACAATTACAGCAATCGCTGGTTGACCACTATACTAATAGATCCATCCAAAAATTCAGGGATTTGTAAAGAAAAACTCAGGGTTCATCTTTATTCGTTAGGCATCGAAACAAGACCTCTATGGAAACCGATGCACCTGCAGCCCATATATAAAGATTTTCCATACTTTGGAAACAATCTAAGCAATGATTTATTTGAACAAGGTCTATGTTTGCCCTCCGGAAGCGCAATGAAATGGGATGACATCTATCATATATCTGAAGAGATAAATAAAATCACCTTAGGAAAAAGACATTTAATCTCGTAAAACATGAAACCCTTTTATCTAAACACAATTCTACCGGAATTATATTTAAACGCAAATTTAACAAAACAATTTTATTTACCCTTTAATGTCTCCGGGATCTTAATTTTGGTAGAAAAGAAGATGTACAGACCGATTTGGATCACCACTTCCCTTCTTCAGTTAACACAAAATGAATATTTAATTGATAAAAAAAGCATTCCTAAAATTGATTTTTTGATCAGCAATTCTATTGTCCCAAATTTCACACAGGAAAATTTTATCAAATATATTGATCTCACGATAAAGAAAGGATCGGAAGTAACCGCTAGTTTTTCGAATTTGGAGAATTGGAATGATGATACTAATTCGATTGAATTAGAATTTGAACCCAAATTTCTACCTGTATATAAAAAAAATAACGAAGTTTCGTATGTACTATTTTATCTGGAGCCCATTAAAGAGGATAAAAAATTCAGCTTCAACCAATTAGAAATTTTAATAGAGGAAATAGACCGGGTCAAATCACTTAACAAACAACTTTTTTTAATTAATAAAGTTCCAATAGTAGAAATTAATAGTTATTTAAAAATTGAAAACTATAATGCCTCTCTTGAAATACTTTTTCCAAAATTGAAAGATTCCAAGAAAAACAACTTCATCGACGTTTGGTCTTACAAAAACCAATCAAAAATTGCTGAGACTTTATACAGGGTAAGGATCACACAGGAAGAAGATCTTGTTGTATTTGAAGAGATGGACAATCAGTTAAAAAAAATAAAATTAAAATTTCAAAACATTCCCAAAACCGACAAATCACCATCTGCCATCCTTGTATCCATTGAAAATCTAAATCATCAGAATGATAAAGATAAAGAATTGACAAAAAAAGGGTTTTTGCTTCAATCTACTCAAATGCTTTCATTTGAACTGGAGGATAGCGAAATAAACTTTATAAAAAAATCCAGTACTAATATTATCCAACAGTTTGATTTTAATGGAATGTACTTCCTTGAATTCAATCAAGAGCAGGATGAAAAAAAAGTGATAACATTTCCAAAATCTAAAAAAGAACTGATAACACTAGCTACCTTTCAATCTCATGAATTGAATTTTAAACCTGTTATAAAAAGAAATGTGAAGTATGTTTTAAGCAAAAAGATTTTTAGCGATGGAACAGAATTTGAAAAACAACTTTTAAAATCTCTTTACTTATTGGGAATTCCGCTATACGAACAAGATAAGCAAATCGGAATAATGGTTTACTTGTGTGATTCCAAAAAAATAGATATTGATTCCGCCTATCAGTTGTATAGCCTAACCTCTATATTTTACAAAATTTATAATTACCAAAACAAATTATTAAAAAACGAAATTTTGGATTGAAGTCAAAAGGAAAAATATTTGATAAATTTTAATTAGGAAAGTTCAATTAAGATTAAAAAGAAAAAATTTAGTAAATAGTTAGAATTTAGAATAGAAGAAATAAATTAACCTAATACAGATTCTTGGCTATACTATTACTAAGATATATTTATCAACAAAAGAATAAACATTAAAACTGAAATTCCTTAACAGTGTCTGAAGTACCGGAAAAAAAAATATTGATTTTAGAGGACGATCTACTGATAAGCATGGTGACGAAGAAATATCTGACCCGATTAGGCTACATTGTGGATTCAGAAACAAACGGAAGGTCAGGTTTGGAATACCTGGAAAAAACTGATAAACTACCTGACCTTATTTTAAGCGATATCATGATGCCAAATATGGACGGATTAGATTTTTTGAAAAATATTAGAAGGGAAAGAAAATACGATCTGATACCTGTATTTGCCATCACATCAATGGCAGATGAATTGATTTATAATAAAAATAGCAGTTCTGGTTTCAAAAAAATTATCCCAAAACCATTTTCTTTAT
>JBILPR010000310.1:0-5189 GCA_044373795.1 Algoriphagus sp.
TCCCAATATTTTGATTGTGTTATAATTGAGATTAAAAAGATTGAATAATCCCCCTCGGAGTAATATATACCTTTTCACTTCAAAAGATCAACAGGACGCTGGGTGGAATTAAAAACCAACCCTTTTTTTTTTAGAATTTATAATTCCATTCTATCAATAGTTCAACACCTTTCGGGGTTGTCGTTCCCATTTCGGACTTTCTTTTTACCCTAGGTTTCACCTAGGGTGCAGCCCGTGGACAGAATGCACCAATACCAAACCTAAACGACCCTGAAGGGTGTCGAACTTTTTTCTTTTAGGTGTAAAAAAGTATCCAAAGCAAATCTCAAATTGTAAATTCTTATGATGGTAGATCGAAGGATTTGAATAAAAAATTCCCCCTTGCCCTACGCCGCGGCATAGGGAGTCGCATTTCCGCATCTTTAAAACCTGAAGGCTTTTGTCCATCGTGCAGATCTCAGGATACACAAATTTTCTATTAATCCTCCAACAACCCAAAACACTGCCTCGCAATCTCCAATTCCTCATTGGTCGGGATCACAAGAATCTTAACCGGAGAATCGGAAGTGTTGATTTCGAAAATTCCTTTTCCTCCCGATTCGTTTTTTGCTTCATCGAGGTTGATTCCGAGGTATCCCATTTCCATGCAAGTGAGCTTTCGTGAAAGGGTATCGTTTTCCCCAACTCCCGCGGTAAAAATAATCGCAAAACCGTTGTTGACCCGTTGGAGCAAAAATATGCTGATTCCATCCAGTGGATGAAGCTCAGTGAGATTGCCGGTTATTGGGGCACGAAGAAATACATCACTTTTAATCAAGCGCAGGAAGGTATTGAAATCTATTCCCGATTTGCTGTTAGCGATCTTTCAATTCGTATTGATAAAAGGCTTGCAAAAGCATCCATAATCCATGGAGGTGAATCGATTCCCATGAACGAAACACAGGTAGCAAACTCATTGAATAGCAATTCTTATGATAACAATAAAGGAATTAGCACGGCTTATTTCAATTTACAGAAAGGTAAAAGTATATTGAAGGGTATCTGAGATACTTATTACAGAAAAGCAGTTTTGTTAAAACCCAATAAATGAAGCACAATGAAAAAATATAATGTAGGCATCATCGGTTATGGATGGGTGGCAACTGCCCATATCGATGCGATCAATAAATGCACCAACGCCCAGGTTTCTGCCATCTATTCGTCCCGTGAATTAGATGGGGAAAAGTTGAGCAAAGAGTGGGGTTCGCCCATAAAAACCTTCACCAACCTGGACGAAATGCTGAGCGATAAAAGTATTGATGTGGTGTCGGTCTGCAGCTATCCTTACCAGCACAAAACTCATGCAATTAAAGCGGCCAGGGCAGGAAAACACCTGATCATAGAAAAACCACTCGCCCTTTCGTGGGATGATTGCCTCGAGCTGGAGTCTGAGGTAAAAAAGGCAGGGGTGAAAACCTGCGTTTGCTTTGAATGCCGCTATTCTAATCAATTTAAGGTCACCAAATCGGTTATTGATCAAGGTTTACTGGGAAAATTACATTATGGAGAAATAGATTATTTTCATGGCATTGGTCCGTGGTATGGTCAGTATCGTTGGAACATTAAAAAAGAAGCCGGAGGCAGTTCACTGCTTTCAGCCGGATGTCATGCGCTGGATGCCCTGCTATTATGCATGGATGATGAAGTTATTGAAGTATCCAGTTACGGATCGAAGTCAGACAGTGAATACTTTAAACCGTATGAATACAATTCCACGAGCATCACGATCCTGAAATTCAAAAGCGGTGCTATTGGCAAGTGCGCCTCAAGTATTGATTGTTTACAGCCCTATTACTTTCACACCCATCTGCTGGGCAGTGAAGGAAGTCTGCTGGATAATAAATTTCATTCAATGAAACTTGAAACGGATAAAAATTCATGGTCAAGTCTGGCCATGAAAATGCTGGATTCGGGAGATGTGTCAGATCATCCTTATCAGGAACAATTTGAGACGTTTTTCAAGTCTGTTGCTGAAGGAAAAGAAATGCCGCTGACCAGCCTGAAGGATGCAATGAAGACATTTAAAGTAATTTTTGCTGCCGATAAATCTGCTGAAGAAGGACGTCCGGTACGTTTGTAAAACAATCAAAATATAAAACTATGGAACGAAAGAAAAGTATCCTGGCACCTGGTTGGTGGGATTACACCACACTGGACGATGAATTATTGAACGAAGCCGCAAAACTCACTGCTGATGATCTCTTGGGATTATCGCGCAATGGATTTAAGGTGGTTTTTTATGATACCCTTGAGGATTTTTACCTCGCAGAAGCATTAGAATATATCCATGCCTGGAAACAGGCGACAAAAGACCAACCTGCCGGTATCTGCGGGCCAATTGGACCAACCGAACAATTACCTTTGGTGGCGCGCCTTGTCAACGAACTTGAAATTGATTTGCGATACGCTCATTTCTGGGGCATGGATGAATGGGTAATAAATGGAAAAGAAGTCAGTGAAAGCCATCCCCTCTCCTTCAAAAAAGCCGACATGGAACTGTGTTTCAACCGCATCAGGAAAGACCTGAAAATGCCGGAATCAAATCTGCATTTTCCAAAAGCTAATCCTTCAGAATACATCAAAAGTTGGGAAGGTGTTCGCTGTGTCACCATGCAAGGTGGGCAGGGAGAAATAAAACACTGGGCTTTCAATGATCCGTTGAAAAGGGAAGGTAACTATATGAGTGAACCACCATCTCCGGCTGAATACCGCAAACTATCCACCAGGATAGTTGATCTCCACCCGGCTACTATTGCTCAAAATGCCCGGACCTCAGGAGGTGGTGTAGTGACTGGAGTTCCAACACAGGCATTAACTGTGGGTCCGGTGCAAACATGGAAGGCGGAGAAAGTATCCATCTGGCACGCAGGCATGCATGATAATCCGTTTGGCATGCGACTGACTTCACTGATGATCAGCAGAGGTATTGCAGATAGTTCGGTGCCCATGTCATTGTTGGCCGACCATCCGAATGTCCAATTCAATTTTTATCGCCCGGCCATAAAAAGTTGTGACGTGGAAATGCATTAGGCAACTTACCGGATATAAGTCAGATCGGTTAATTCTGCCTGAAGTATATTATCCTGTGGGAAAGCATGCCCCAAATGCTGCCGAAATCCTTCAGCATAAGTTACACCAACGTCGCGGCCCCGGTCTTCGGCATGGCGCTTCATTGATAAAATATACTCATCCATTCCATGATGTTGGCGCAGCCATTCACCTTGACTTTTATGGCTTGCCAGCATTTCACTTTTTATGTCAATTACGGAGCTTATATCCACAAAAGTGTTGCAGTCAATCCTTTTCCCGAACCTGTCCTTACCTTCTATTGCATCGGCGTAATACATGGCCGGAATATGGTCGATCGGAGCAATACCAGGGGTTTCAACATTGACCAGTCCGCCGCCAAAGCATCCCGTCTGGACCAGCATACTGGTCATTTCATGATCCAGCATATAACAGGATGGGCTCATTGTAATGACCAGTTGAGGATTTACTTTTCGAATATGGCCCACTATTTTTATGATCGATGGCTTGTCGTACGTGATAAAAATATCCTCAAATCCCAGGCATTCATACGATGCATTCAGGATCGCAGCCGCGTTTTTTGCTTCCTGCAACCTGATGGCGCTTATCTCCTTTTTGCTCAGTGTTTTTGTGCCGCAGTCACCGGACGTCATGGTGGCCATATGGACTTCCCATCCTTTTTGGTGCAATAATGCCAGGGTGCCCGCGCACAAAATTTCAATATCATCCGGGTGGGACATAATCGCTAATACTCGCTTTTTCATGCTACATGTTTTGACTTGAATTTACGCTTAAAATTGCGGAATGGGGAGTAAATCCAAAAAGTTGGCGCGAGTCTTCATCTCGTCCCCCTTTCGATCTATGCAGAATTTCTGCAGCGTTGGTTTCCTGGCTTGGTGAGAACTATTGTTTCAAAAGGTCCAAAACCGGAATAAAATCAGCCTTCTTGTTAGAATTCGTGACAGTCATTGAAAGTAATCTCAAACCTAATTATCCCTCCAACAACCCAAAACACTGCCTCGCGATTTCCAGCTCTTCATTAGTGGGGATCACGAGGATTTTCACCGGAGAATAGGAGGTATTGATTTCCAGGAGGCCTTCTCCTCCAGCTTCATTTTTCGCCTCATCCAGATGAATGCCGAGGTATTCCAAATCCTTGCAAGACAGCTTTCGGGAGAGCGTATCGTTTTCCCCAACTCCCGCTGTAAAAATTATTGCGTCCAGTCCATTTAGGATTGCAGCGTAGGAACCGATGTATTTTTTTATTCGATAGGCGTAGAGTTCGTAGGCCAAAACTGCCTCAGGAATTCCTTTGAAGTACATTTTCTTCACATCCCGCATATCGTTAAAGCCTGTCAAACCCTGCATTCCGCTTTTCTTATTGAGTAGGGAATTAACTTGCTCCAGCGTGTATCCGAGTTGATTGACGAGGTGAAAAATCACCGACTGATCCACATCTCCGGCGCGAGTGCCCATGATCAATCCATTCATCGGACCGAGTCCCATGCTGGTATCAATGCATTTTCCGTCGCGAATTGCGCTCATGCTGCAGCCATTTCCCAGGTGAATGGTGATGAGTTTGGAATCCTTTTTCCCCAGATATTCAACCGCCTTTTCGGAAACGTATTTATGGCTCGTTCCATGAAAACCATATACCCTAATCCCATGCTCTTCGTAAAGCTCATTCGGAATCGCAAACCTGAAAGCAACCGGGGGCATTGTCTGATGAAAAGCTGTGTCAAAAACAGCGACTTGTTTGGCATCGGAGAAAATCCGGGTTGCCACTTCAATCCCAAGGTAATTCGAAGGATTATGTAGCGGTGCAAGCGGGAAAAGTTCGCGGATCTTTTTCATCGTCTCCTCGGTGATAATCTGAGTTTCCGAAAAGCTCTCTCCACCGTGGACCACCCGATGCCCGACCACATCCACTTCTCCGGGATCGCTGATGACCCCAATTTCTTTGTTCGTCAAAAGTCTGGCAACTTCATTCAGACCCGCAGCATGATCAGGAATCGGGATGACTTCACTTTTCTTCACTTCGCTTGTTGGAAAAAAGGCCTTGTAGTCCACATTGGAACCTTCCTGACCGATCCGATCTACCAAACCCGAACAAATTACTTCCG
>JBILPR010000311.1:0-5186 GCA_044373795.1 Algoriphagus sp.
GCTGTCACCCGAATGGGCGGCGATTCGTGGACTACCAAAGTATGGTGGGATGGAGGAAAATAATCTTCACGGACTGTAATTCCATTGACAGAGGTTTTGATTTCGATCGAAACCTCTGTTTTTTTTCATCCTTACAAATTCATTTATCAACTTACCTCGAGCATAACTGAAATGTCAAACAGAGGGATGATTACAAAGCATGCGAGATTCTCCCGAATTAATATCGGCACACATTATATGATCTCAAAAAATCAATTATAACCATATGAAATACCTCCTGTTTGCCGGAATTCTTTTAGCTCTTGCTTGTTCACCAAAGGAGAAAAGTCCAGAACCCTCCCCTAAATCTTACTTTGTCATCGGTTACGTAGCGGGCTGGAAAAATATCGATCCCAAGAAAATTCCTGCGGAAAAACTCACCCATATTAATTATGCTTTTGCTGATGTGTTTAACGGAATCGTAACCCATTTGGAAGGCAAAAAAGAGCAGGATAGCCTCAATTTTACTAAACTTCAGGAACTGAAAAAGCGAAATCCCAACTTGAAAATTTTGGTTTCAATCGGAGGCTGGACTCATTCCAAAGGTTTCTCAGATGCAGCATTGACCCCGGAAAGCAGGAAAAAACTAACTGCTTCCGGAATTGATTTTTTGCTTAGATATCAACTGGACGGCTTAGATTTTGACTGGGAATACCCGGCCCTACAAGGGGATAATAATGTGGTCAGACCTGAGGATAAAGAAAATTTTGTAGCGATGCTCAAAAGTTTCAGGGAAGCCTTGGATTCCGTCGGGAAAGTACAAAACCGATACTTCCTCAGCACCATAGCTTCAGGTGGGTTTCGAAATTATTTAGAATTGAATGATCTGGCCGAAGCCCAGAAATACCTCGATTTTATCAACATCATGGCTTATGATTTTTATACCGCAGGAGACGAAACCACAGGACATCATGGCAACCTTTTTCCGAATGGAGCAAAAGGTAGATCTGCGCGAACTACTGTAGAAGAACACATCGAGTTTGGAGTGCCTGCGGAAAAATTGGTATTGGGTGTTCCGTTTTACGGCCGGATGTGGAAAGGTGTAGATCCAAAAAACGATGGACTCTTCCAAACCGGGAACTATGCTATGGGGTTGCCTTACGAACAGATTTATGCTCTTTCCACCAATTCCGCATATTCTCGGTTTTGGGATGAAATGGCTGCGGCGCCATTTTTATATTCGGAGAAAGATTCAAGTTGGATCACGTATGAAGATCCCGAATCTCTAGCTTTGAAAATGAAGTTTGTCAGGGAAAAGGGACTCGCCGGAGCAATGTTTTGGGAAATGTCGGAAGACAATACCGGAACCTTACTCGATGCCTTATATGAGGCGCTGAATTCAAAATCCCAAACCCAAAAACAACTATGAATTTGATCGGAGTCGATATCGGTGGTTCCCATATTTCTGCTGCGAAAGTGGAATGGGATGGAGTACGAGTTCAAACTCTGGATTTTTTTGAAGCGGATGTAGATACTTTCGGGACAGCAGATCAAATCATAGGTGCATGGACATCTGTGATTCGAAAGTCTATTGGTATCAGTTCAGATCCTAAAATTGGGATCGCCATGCCTGGTCCTTACGATTATCCGAATGGAATTTCCCTGATTAAAGACCAGGGAAAAATGAAATCTCTTTATGGGCTTTCGGTGAAAAATCTACTTGCTGAAAGTCTGGAGATTCCTCCTTCCCAGATTGCATTTACAAACGATGCCGAGGCTTTTCTTTCTGGCGAAAGTTTGGCCGGTGCCGGTCGTGGATTTGAAAATTCCATTGGACTGACCTTGGGTACAGGTTTGGGATCTGCCATCAAAATCCACGAGGTGGTCAAAGACGCTAAACTTTGGACATCACCCTTCAGAGATGGAATTGCAGAAGATTACTTAGGAACAGACTGGTTTATAAATTTTACTATTCAAAAATCGGGAATAGAAATTTCGGGAGTGAAAGATCTCCTTTCACCGGATTTTGATAAGGCGTTAGCTGGTCAGTTATTTTCTGAATTTGGCAGGACCTTGGGGGAGTTTTTGTCCTTATATGTCATCCGACTTCAGTGCCAAGGAGTAGTATTGGGTGGGAAAATTTCCCGTGCGTCAGATATGTTTTTACCCTATACGAAAGAATACCTGGAGAGATTCGGATACCCTCTTGAAATCCGGATCTCTGATTTGGAGGAGAAAGCAGCTTTAATCGGGGCTTGTTTACCGTTTATTTCACCAACTCAACTGGACCATTTATGAAGAACCTGATTGCCATCTTTTTTCTGATCCTTTTTCAAACTTCTGGTTTTGCCCAAAAATCCTATGACCTTATCATCATGGGTGGAGGTGCGAGTGGCACCGCGGCAGGGATTTCAGCCGGCAAGTTGGGCACTAAAACCCTGATCATGGAACCAACCCCTTGGCTAGGCGGAATGCTCACCTCCGCTGGAGTTTCAGCGATTGATGGAAATCACCGACTTCCTTCAGGGATTTGGGGAGAATTTAAAGCTGAATTGGAAGCTTACTACGGAGGCCCAGAAAACCTGGCTACGGGTTGGGTGAGCAATACACTTTTCGAACCCAAAGTGGGAAATGAAATCCTGAAGAAAATGGCTTCTGAAGTGAAGGATTTGAGTATTTCCTTCGAAAGTCAATGGGAAACCGCTGAATATAACAATAGAAGTTGGACAGTGACTTTTTTTAAAAACGGAAAAACCGAAACCATAACTGCTCCGATGCTCATCGATGCAACCGAACTTGGAGACGTGGCAGCTGCACAGGGATTGCCTTATCGTCTGGGTATGGATGCCCGGTCTGAAATTGGGGAGGAGTTTGCGCCTGAGCAAGCGAATGATATCATACAGGATCTAACCTTTGTGGCGACACTTCAGGATTTCGGAGAAGGGACAGACAAGACAATACCCAAACCTGCCAACTACGTTCCTGCGGAGTTTGCCTGCGCCTGTGCTCATGCGGACCCTACGACAGACAATGCTCCGACTTTAGACTGCGGAAAAATGCTGGATTACGGCAAGCTTCCCAATGGCAAATACATGATTAACTGGCCAAATTGTGGCAATGATCACTACGTCAATTTGGTGGAATTAAGTCCTGAAGCACGAGCCCTCGAAATCGAAAAAGCCAAGCAAACCACCCTGCGATTTGTCTATTACATTCAGCATGATTTGGGATTTAAACATTTAGGGTTGGCGGAAAATGAATATCCAACCGAGGATAATCTTCCAATGATTCCTTACCATCGGGAATCCAGAAGATATCGGGGTCTAGTGGATTTTACCTTGCCTTATGTCCGCACTCCTTATCAGGCACCGAGTCCACTTTACCGAACAGGAGTGGCTGTTGGGGATTATACCATTGATCATCACCACAAAAAAAATCCGGAAGCACCGGCCATTGATTTTATTAAAATTCGGGTTCCGGCTTACAATATTCCTTTGGGTGCGCTGATCCCTGAAAATCATCCTGCTTTAATTCTTGCAGAAAAAAGTATTTCAGTTTCCAATATTGTCAATGGGGCTTCCCGTCTTCAACCCGTGGTGTTGGGAATTGGGCATGCGGCCGGAGTCTTAGCGACTGTTGCTTTGGAAGAAAAGAAACCGCTTTCGGAAGTTTCCATCCGTCGGGTTCAGCAGCTGTTGCTGGAGCAAAATGCCTACATCATGCCTTTTGTAGATATGAATCCTTCGCAGGCCCATTTTCAGTCTTTGCAAAAAGCAGGAGCTGCCGGAATTTTCAAAGGAGAAGGAGTGCCATATCTCTGGGCAAACCAGACCTGGTTTTATCCGGAAAGATTGGCAACCGAATACGAAGTACTGGATGGTCTCCGTCCTCTGTATCCCGCTTTGAAAAATTATTGGGGAGCGTCAGGAGACTACCTTACCGGGGCAAGATTGTTGGTTTTTCTGAAACAGATCCAGCAGGAATTATCGGAGGAAAACGTACGACTCGCCTGGAAAATCTCCGAATTGGATGGGGAGTTTTCTTTGGATAAAAAACTTACCCGAAAAGAAGTCTCAGTCTTACTAGACGAAATGCTTGATTTTTTTGTGAAGGAAGTGGATTGGAAAGGGAATTATCAATAATTCTTTATTTATTGAGTTAGTTAAAAACAATATGATTTTCCGATTTGTAGTTACCTCATTTTTGTTGCTTTCCCCCGTTTTCCTATTTGGTCAAAGTTTTTTCAAATTCATTGACAAAGAATCTGGTCAGAAGGTATTGGGTTATAATGCTGAAATAATCTTAAATGGCTATTTAAATTATGCTCCACTGCAGTCAGCAAAAAACGGAGTTCATTCTATCAAAGGCACCTACAGAGATATAATACCGTCTGAGAAGAATCGCTTTTTCTTAAGCATAGACAAGCAGGAATATTTTCCTGTTTGGGTTGAAATTGATATAGTGTCCAAAGATACTTTATTGGTTGAGCTTGAGATGGACCGAAATTTTCAAGGAGAACAAAAAGGGCTGTTTCATAATAGGGGTGGAACTCCAATCATGCGCGAGTATTATCCCAAACCTTTTCGTAAATGGGAGGAAATTCCGCTGGAGGTCAGCGAGAAAATAAAGAATATACTACTTATGAAAGTAGGAGATCAGGCCTTTTCAAAAATCTACATTTCAACGGCACATATTTTTGAAACAGACCGCCTCAAGGAGCTTGGCATTCCTAATAATTATGCACCACATACTACCTCTTATCGAATCTGTTTTTCATTTAGTGACCCGGAAAAAGGGATTGCACAATACACAACAGAAGCTGTGTTTCTGGATAATGGAGCCGTGGTAGTAGCTTCAAAATTTCCTCAAAATCAAATGTGGGACTCAGATGAAAAGAAAGCTTGGAAATTGAAAAGTTTGGAGGAGATCAAGAAAAAGATTCTCGAAGAGTTCGGAGAATCTTTTGCTGGAATCCAGCCAAGATTTGAGTTCTATCCCAGAGGAAACGCCTTCTCCTGGGTCTTTTCAAAAGAAATTGGCAAAACTTCCAAAGGGGAAACGAAAAGTCAGGAAGTCTACCTCGATGCGATTTCCGGTGAAATTCTCGCCGTTTTTTATGACCGTAGTATGATGATTAGTCATTGATTGGGAATTGCAATTCTCCCCGCCGTCCGATTCCCTATTCCCACTTTTCCGGTTAGCGAATC
>JBILPR010000061.1:0-17352 GCA_044373795.1 Algoriphagus sp.
TCCCTATCTGGTTTGTGCACTCAAAGGATGACAACACCACAAGGCCAGAGACTACGGTGGTTCCGGTCTATCAGCGACTGAAGGAAGCAGGTGCCAAAAATGTCCATTTCACGTACTATGACAACGTTACTGACATCACGGGATTTTATGGAGGGGAGGATTATCGCTATCCCGGACATTGGTCCTGGATTTATGTGCATGCAAATAAGAGCAGAACTGATTTTGACGGTTCTCATGTTCTCGCAAACGGCCGACCTGCGACCATCATGGAATGGATGGCTGCGCAAAAGAGAAAGTGATTTTCTTGAGATTAATGCTCAATGAAAAAGCCTAAAAACTTTTTCAAATCCTGCTTTTCCGAAGGCAGGATTTTTTTTGCCTTGTAATACCGGGTTATTGGATCCGGTGAAAACGTAAAAGAATTAAATATCTGATTCCGAAAGCGCAGTTGAAATTTCTATCGGGTTGCTGAGTATTTTATGGATCGGGCAGGCATTGGCAACAGATAACAACCGCGCTGTTTGAGTATCGTCAAGATTTCCAATTAGTGCTATTTTTCTATCGATTACAGTTATGTTTTCTTCACGGACAAATTTCAATTCGATGTCAATTTTTACTTCCTGCAAATCCCAGCCTTTCCGGTCTGCATACATCCTGAGAGTTGCGCTCGTGCAGGCAGCTAATGCAGAAGCCAATAATTCTGGTGGTGACAATCCTAAATCTTTTCCGCCATTTGAAGCAGGTTCATCAGAAAGTAAAACATTGCCTGAAGGAGAAAGGATTTTGGTCAGGTAAGCTTCTTTTTTGATGCTTGAGGTGATTTTTGCCATGGGCTTATTTTTTTAGGTAGGATAGGGGACAAACTCTAATTCATCACCTGTGATTTTATCGAAATGCAGTGCTTTCCATTTTTGTGCGTCTTCGGGAATGAGTTCTTTACTTGAAGAAAAGGAGTTCCAATCGCTGAGACCTACTTCTGGAAATGACTCACTTCCGATTATGCAGAGGGTTCAGTTTGCCTCAACGGTAAATTCACAAAGTATGCTGTCTTTGGCTACCAAAATTTGGTTGGAATCCGAAACTAGAAAAGAATAAAAAGATTGCAATAGATCTGGCTGGTCTTAGGTCAAATATGAATCTTGATTTGAACCAGAAGACCTGTTTAACCTCAATTTCAGATGAAATATCCTGCTAAGTATTTGCTTGCGTTTTTGAAATTTTTTTTTGAAATAATGCATCAAAGATGTTTGCAGTTTCTTCAGCTGCTTGGGTTGGTGAAAGTGCAGTGTCTGAAATGCCTGATACCACCCTGGTTATGTTGTGATCCACCGTTCCGATACTTCCCCAATCCTTCATGGTTGCGGCGGTGATATAGGCAGAAAAATTATGGTGCCCTGACCCGGGTCTTTCACCGATGATGTGAATGATTCCTTTCTTCATTTCAGGATTGGAAAGGTGTCCAAAGAGTTCTTCGCCTGTTGCATAACCCGCTCTCACCCGACCATGGGTGAATACGATATTTTGTGGACTAACGTGATAGCCTTTTGACTTCAGGGCTCCGGTTAGGTTTTCTAGAAAAGGAAAAAGGTGGGCCTCATCAGTCAAGGCAAGTGCATTAAGTCCGTCTGAAATGATTATCTGAACATCCGGAACTGCATTTCCCCAAGTCGAACGAATAGTTTTGAGACTTTCTGAAGCCTTCTTACTGAGCTTTTCACCGGTTTCCGGATGGTAGACATAATCCTTTCTGTCTTTGGATTGAGTAAAAAGCGGAACTGAAGCCGGAATGGTTTGGATAAAGTCTTTCGGCATTTCCGCCCATAAACTCACTTTGGCATCTTCGTAAAGCGCGTGGATTTTTTTGTCCAGTTCTGGGTCCAGATCCCAAACATTCTCTCCAAAACCCTGAGCAATTGGAACTCCCCTATTTTCGATTTCAACAATGAGTTTCCTGCCCTCAGCCATAATTTCTTCCTGGGTACGAAGGTCATTTTTAGCCAATCGATACTTGTAATACACCCAGGTTGGATCGCCAAAATGTGCCGTAGGCTTATTGTCATCGCCGATGATTTCTATCTCTTTGAAGAAGTCCCACATGGCATCGTTAATCTTGTAGCCAAACTGTTCTCTGATTTTGACATGGTTGTAAAATCCGGTAGTCAAATAGCTCAGCATCGGGTCGTTTTTGGTGGGTAAAGCCATTAGATAGGCCGGATTGGCTGGCATGATCTGCTCAATACACCAATCGAGATCGTCCAGAGTAACGTCCATGTGCAGGGTCGAACAGACATCCAACCCGATAGTCAGGCCGTGGAGTTTGCCCATCACGGTATCCTCGAGGCAGCAGCGAACCAACTGTTCTCTGGTTTTGAAGACTTCAGGCCCGATAAATCCAGCAACATCATTTACGTGAACCCAAGGAGTTTCTTCCTGACTTTTCCCTTCCGAAAGTTTGGCTTTCAAGGCACGGATAAACCCATATTTCCTCGACTCATGCACGACCATGTCAAAACCTTCTCCATGTCCATTGGTGAAATCCGCGCCTTGACCAGTTTCGGCATACAGCCCAAACTGACCGGTGCGATCTTCCATATGGCGGTTCATTTTTTCGATGGTTACATCAAAGGTTTGGTTGGCGTTGACCGTTCCGGCAAGGCTTTGAAACCAAATTCCAGTCGTGCCGGGATAGATTTTTTCCGCCTCTGCCTGCACGTCAATGTGTGAGAGGACACAGTTGGAAATAGTTTTTTCCAGACCAAATGAAGTGATTACATCGAACAAGGTTTTTTCGATTTCCGCTACAGATTTCGGCTCGCTTGATACCGGATTGGTACCCAAAACCAAGTCGCCTACACCATAAGACCAAGCGTCAAAAACCTGCCAAATTATATCCGTCGGGTTGTCGGTAGGGGAATTAGGCTGAACCCGCGCACTGAGATAGCCTTTGCTGCCGATCTGTGTGCCCGGAATCGGATTGAAGACTTTTTGCCCGACTTGGATCAGCTCCTCATTACTCATCAGTTTGACCACACACCCAATCACATCACTGCTCAAAGCAGGCATAAGGACTTTGATTTCATCTTCTGTTTTGGTGAGGAGAAAGCTTTTTAATTCTCCCATCGTCCAGGAGTCCAATTCCGGATTTTCCTCGGTGGTTTCGTGAATCAGTTGGTACAATTCGTCCGTGAAAAGGCTATGCTTTTTCAGGTTCCCGATGTTGGTGTTGGACAAAAGAGCCCTTGCATTTTGCCTGGATGATTCGGATTCAGCCGCTATTCTCAAAGTCAGGTCACCTTCTTTGAATTCGTTTGCTGCGCCGATGATCTGCTGGTAAAGCGTTTTATCCATTTTTCCGTTTTGGCGGAGGATGTAGGTAAATATGTCCTCAGCTTCCTTCGGTAAATTGATGATGGGTGCAGTCCCAGATATGTTGTTTGAGGAAAAATTGCAAGAATTTAAAAATAGGGCTGAAGAGCCCAAAAGTCCTATTTGTGCCAAAAATTCTTTCCGGCTGATTTTTTGTAGCATGGTTTGATAGTTAGCGTAAAAGTCTTTTGGGTTCAGGGAAAATCCTAGGTGTTGGATTAGAAACAAATTAGGAAAATTTGCTTCGCCTTTTGGAATTGGAGCTTGAAAAAATACCAGCCAAAGTAGAATTATGTAGATGTTTTCCGGAAGTCGGTTTTTAAGTACCGCCTGATTTACTTCCATTTCTGCAGCACGTGGAACTTACATCATTGATAGGGAGTATGAGACATCCCAAATGTCCAAGGGTATGTCAAAAACTCTTTTCTCCAAATCTGGTTTATGAACCATGGACAGCTACGCAATCATTGACGAATCCTCGTTCCCAATTATTCGAATTGGTTTTACCGGAAGTAAAAGTACTGACCAAAACTTCCAGGCCTATTTGGATCAAACAAAAATTTGCTATCGTCATGGAAAGCCGTTGGTAATCATTTTTGATGCTTCAAAAGCAAGTATTCCTTCGCTTTCCCATCAAAAAATGCAGGCGAATTGGCTGAAGGAAAATGAGGAGCTGATGCGAAATTTTTGTTCAGGAACAGCTTACATCATCCCGAATGCAGCCATTCGGGCCATTCTGAAAATGATTTTTTCATTTCAAAATCAACCCGTTCCTTACAAGATCTTTGAAAGACAAGCAGAAGCGGAGGCTTGGGTAAATGAGCTAGGATTGAGGTAAACCCGTTTTGGATCTCAAATAAATCGCCTTAGCAATGAAAAGCACTGATTTCAAGGTTTGAACAAAAGCTGAGAAAACAGATACAAATCATTTTTCCAAACCTTAAAGTCATGTCCTCCTGGTTCGAGATAGAAAATATGTGGGACTTCCTTTTCCTTCAGGTAATCATGTGTGCGCTGACTGATGTTGAGAAGATTGTCTTTGTCCCCGCAGGAAATCCAGAGCAACTTCAACTTTTCTTTAGCCAAAGTCGGATCGGGGACAAGTTCCTCGGGCATTTTGGTATTTGGAGCAGAAGAAAAACCTCCAACCCAAGCAAACAAGTCCAGGTTCTTCAATCCAAAATTGAGAGATTGACCACCTCCCATAGAAAGGCCTGCAAGTGCCCGGTGCTCCCGGTCTGAAATCACCGGATACTGAGATTCGATAAATGGAATCAGGTCGGTCAACAAATCTTTTTCGAAGGTAGAAAAAGCCTCAACTTTCTCCGGATCAAACATATTTCCGGTGGCTCTGTCATCTTTCATTGCCCGGCCATTTGGCATCACGACAAGCATTGGTTCTACTTTTCCTTCGGAAAATAAATTATCCAGGATTATCTCAGGATGTCCATTTACAAGCCATTCTTTTTCATCTCCTCCGATCCCATGGAGGAGGTACAAAACCGGGTATTTTTTGCTTTTAGAAAATCCGAGAGGTGTGTAAACCAGTGTTTTTCTCTTTACTCCAACGGTCTTGGAATCATAAAAAAGTGTGTCGATTTCCCCTTTTTGAATAGTTGGATTAAGGCGATCAAAGCCTTCCGGAGCTTGTTTTATCAGGTTTTGGGCTTGTCCGGAAAGAGAGAAAAATAGCATAAATAGGATTGAAATAGAGTTTGGCTTCATAGGTTTTGGGCTTTTGAGAACGAGTTCAACACGTTGTATCAGGACCAAATTAGGAAATAATTGCCGGTGATTTTCCTATTCGAATTTTAGAGAAATGATTGAGAGTTTTGCTTCAAGCAGAACCATCAAGGATTTATTTCCTTTGAGGAATGGACAGAAAGTGATTGTGATTTTAGCTGATTTCATGAAAACCGATAAAATACATCTCGACAAAATCAGAAGTGACTAGGGTATTTTTATTCTGCGTCTCCGAAATGAATCTTAAATACTCAGCCTCGCCCTTGAAACCCAATCCGGCGCGTCATTAATTTCCTGTCTCAAAATCAGATTCAATTGTGCAGCATGGTGCTGGACATGGCGCATGTTGTAAAGCATGAGTTCGATCAGCGAGTAATCCATCGTGCCGGATACATTGATCCAGCGGGTTGCTGCAAGTTCATGAGTCAGATTGCTGAGCAGGGCATGACATTTTTCTTTGCAATACTCCACATAATTTAGCAATTCCGCTTGAGAGTAGGTTCTCTCCGGCATCGCATCCTCAAACTCAGAAAAAGTAAAAGGAGTGGGAGGAGCGAAAGTTGATGGCTCAAGAGTCAGATAATAATCTGTAAAGAATAAGCAGTGGTAGGCATTGTACCAAAACTCCTTCTCAGTATCCCAATGCTCTTGCGGGCAATACCGGATAGCATTTTCCAGCATGTCTAAACTTGCCCCGAATTGGTTCCAAAGGCTTTCTTGAGTTAATTTTTCCATTCCGGTTACTGGAGAGAGTTCTTTCATTGATCCATTTTTTTCAGCACCATTGTAGTTCTATTAGGTACATAGAGCAAGACGGATTGATCCTTATCTGTTGGATAGCTGATTTTTTTATCCAGTCGCTCGAAACCTCCATATTCCTTTTCATCCGTGTGAAGGATGATTTGGTAGTTGCCTGCTTCAGGAACTTTGATCGGAAATCCAAAGAACGACTCGGTAGTATTGAATGAAAAAACGAAAATCAGACCGGCCCGCTCATAAGCCAGGATCTTCTTATCCTGATCCAGATGCAGTTGTACCGCAGGGGCTGATGCCAGCAAGGTGTATTCTTTCGCCAACCGAATCATGGCTTTGTCCCAAAGATCGAGTTGCTGATAGCGCAGATCCGGAGCATCAACCAGTGACCATTGTCTTCGGGCATATTGGTAGCTCCAATCGTTGCCAAGTCTCGGGAAATCCACCCATTCCGGATGCCCAAATTCATTGCCGATGAAGTTCAGATATCCTTCACCACCCAGAGAGAGGGTGATCAGTCGGATCATTTTATGCAAAGCAATTCCTCTGTCGACGGCGAGATTTTCCGCCAGGACAGACATGCTGAAGTACATTTCCTTATCCATCAGCCAGAATGCGATGGATTTGTCACCGACCAAAGCCTGGTCGTGACTCTCTGCATAAGCGATGGATTTTTCTTTTTTTGGACGGTTGGTGAGTTCGTGCCAAAGCTCAAACATGTCCCATTGTTCGTCCAGTTTATGTTTGAGCGTCTTGATCCAATAGTCCGGAATCCCCATCGCCAGCCTGAAGTCAAATCCGATTCCTCCGTCTTCTAAGGTGCGGCAAAGACCGGGCATTCCGCTGACTTCTTCGGCAATCGAGATTGCTTTTGGGTTGAACCCATGGATGACGGTATTTGCAAGCTGCATGTAAAGAAGAGCATCCTCATCCACCCCCTCGTCAAAATACTTGGCTGCCGAATCGAAGGAAACCAATCCATGATGATGATAGATAATCGAGGTGGCCCCATCAAACCGGAATCCGTCAAAGTGAAATTCCTCCATCCAATAGCGGATGTTGGAAAGCAGAAACTGCTTCACTTCCATCTTGCCGTAGTCGAAGAGTTTGGAGTCCCAGCCATCGTGATAGCCTTTGTCGCCCGGATGGAAATATTGATGATCACTTCCGTCAAACTCATTCAAGCCTTCATTCACATTCTTCACAGCATGAGAATGCACGATGTCCATGACCACCGCGATTCCCATTTCATGAGCCGTATTGATCAGGGATTTCAATTCCTCGGGAGTGCCAAACCGGGAAGTAGGGCAAAAGAAATTGGACACATGATATCCAAAAGAGCCATAATAAGGATGCTCCATTACGGCCATTAACTGAATGGTATTGTATCCTCCGGCTTTGATCCTGGGCAGGGTTAGTTTTTCAAATTCAACATAAGTACCAACACCTTCTTTTTCCTGCGCCATGCCCACATGGCACTCGTAGATCAGGGGCTGGAGGAGGCTTTCTTTTGGAGTGTATTTCTGGTCTTTCCAAGTGAACTTCTCCTGTTGAAACCAAAGTTGACCGGCGAAATCATGGCTTATAGGATCCTGAATCACCCGTCGGATATAGGCAGGAATCCGATCAATTCCGCCTTTGGCAGCGATGACATGAACTTTAACTTTTCCTTGGTGCACAAATCGATCCTTGTAGGCTTCATAAGGAAGGAAAATCTCCCAATCGCCCCGAGGATTGCGTCTCATGGGATGATTGTATCTATCCCAGTCATTGAAATCTCCAAAGAGGAATAACTGCTGGGCAGCCGGAGCCCATTCGCGGTAGACCCAGCCTTTACGCAGGGCGAATTCGAAATGAATTCCATAATACTGATGGATATTAGCAAATTCGAGGATGCTGCCGAAGTTTTTCTCAATTTCCCAAAGCTCGTTTTTATAGGTATCAAAGCGCTTCTTTAGTTGAGGTTCGTATTCCTCTAACCAAGGTTCATCTTTAACAAGGGGTAATTTTTCTTCTTCGTTCACAAAAAATCATTTTGACTGAGTTGAAATTAGAAAAAATAAGGGGATTGGGGGGGAATTTCTCGGGATGAAATCAAAAAAGTGATTTTCTCGTAGCTTGATTAAAAAACTACCATGAGTAAGTACACCGGAAATTAAACAACAGCTCCATATTCTAATTGAAAAAGCAGATTCTGAATTGCTTGAGTTAGCCTAGTGAATTTTGAATAAACCTGAACGTGAATTAAACCTAAATCAATCTCAAATAGAAGAACTTGAAAAAGGCATACTGCTCATAGAGAGAATCCCGTAAAAGGCTCAAGTTGGGATGAAGAAAGACCTCAAATTCTCATGCAATAAACCTAGTATCTACTTCGCAAGGCCACCGAGGTTTATGGTTTGTTTTTTGGGGGTGAGGGAATCAAAGAACTTAAAACCCCTTTTGAAATTCTTTAAAAAGGTTTATTTGGGTTGGTTCTTTTTTAATGTTTCTCAAATACCATTTCCGGCTCTCTCACTTCGACATTGCCGTCCTCATTGATTCGATCAAGTGTGACTATCTTCAATTCATTGATCAGCATTGGATCGTATTTGGCCGCCACACGGATGTAGTTTTCTGTGAAACCGTGGATTTTCCCATTTTCCACATCTTCTTCGAAAAGGACTGTAAAAGTTTTACACAAATTCTCTTCGTAGAAATTTCTTCTTTTCTTCTCAGACAGGATTCTGAGCATTTTGGATCGTTCGTTTCTTTTCTTCAGTGGCACAATTCCATCCATTTCCACTGCCCGCGTATTTGCCCGCTCGGAATAAGTGAAAACGTGGAGATAGGAGATGTTGAGTTCGTTCAGGAAGTTATAAGTTTCCAGGAATAATTCATCCGTTTCGCCTGGAAAGCCCACAATTACGTCCACGCCAATGCAGGCATGCGGCATCAGGGTTTTGATTTTGCTGACCCGGTCCACGTACAATTCTCTCAGATACCTTCTGCCCATTTTTCTCAAAATAGTGTTTGAACCGGACTGAAGCGGGATGTGAAAATGAGGTACAAATAGCTTGGACTGGGCTGCAAAGCTGATAATCTCATTGGTCAGGAGATTAGGCTCAATAGACGATATACGAAATCGGTTGATTCCCTCCACTTCATCCAGGGCAAATACTAAATCAGCGAATCGCTCATTTCTCTTTCCGTCGACTATTCCGAAGTCACCGATATTTACTCCTGTCAGAACGATTTCTTTGACGTCAGTCTTGGCGATTTCCCGTGCAGATTCCAACACGCTTTCGATAGTATTGCTGCGGCTTTTTCCCCTTGCCAACGGGATGGTGCAAAATGCACAACCATAGTTACATCCATCCTGAACTTTCAGAAAAGTCCTTGTCCGGTCGTTGATAGAATAGGCGTTGTTAAAAATATTCGCTTCCGTAATTTCAGAAGCCAGGACTTTGGTCTCCTGAGCTTTTGCAAAATCATCAAGAAGCTCGATCAACCTGAATTTCTCAGCTGCGCCAAGGACTGCATCCACGCCTTCGATTTCGGAGATTTCTATTGGTTTGAGTTGGGCATAGCAACCGATAATCGTCACATAAGAGTTGGGGGAAATCTTCTTTGCTTCTCTTACAATCTTTTTACACTTCTTGTCTGCATTCTCAGTTACTGAGCAGGTATTGATGATGAAAATGTCAGGATTATCCTGAAAATCGACTTTCAGGTAACCCTTTTCTTCAAATTGTCTGCTGATAGTTGAAGTTTCAGAGAAATTTAGCTTACAACCCAACGTATAGAATGCTACTTTTTTCACAATTGCTCTCCTTAATTAGAATTCGCAAAGTTAATTAATCCCTTGTTGTTTTCAATTTTCCAATTTTCGGGACTAATTCACACTTTTTTCGGGAAATGGCTCTCCGAAAAGCATGTTTTATTGAAAAAACTATAAAAATTTTAAAAAACAGCCTCAAAAAAGGGTCAAAAGCTTTTTCGAACAAGTATTTTTCTATTTTTGTGGGTATAATATTAAACCACACATTGTAGAAATGGCAACACAAAGACAACAAGCTCTAGCGATGGTGCAGTCGAGACAGCGAGTAGCTGTAACTCCACCATCAAACAAAATCTCAGACTATTTCGGAACAAATGTTTTTGGAAATGATCAAATGAAACAGTCATTGGCTCCTTCCACTTTTAAGAGAGTAATGGAGGCAATTGACAAAGGGAGTAAAATTGATTCAGCAACGGCTGAAGAGGTAGCTTCTGCTGTTAAAATCTGGGCCATTTCCAAAGGTGTGACTCATTATACCCACTGGTTTCAGCCCTTGACCGGAACTACTGCTGAGAAACACGATTCCTTCTTCGATGCACATGCAGGGATGGAGAAATTCAGAGCATCATCTTTAGTACAGCAAGAGCCGGACGCATCTTCTTTCCCACACGGAGGTATCCGATCAACTTTTGAAGCAAGAGGATATACAGCATGGGATCCTTCTTCTCCGATTTTCATCTTCGAAAAGACACTTTGTATTCCTACAATCTTCGTGTCTTATACAGGCGAAGCGTTGGATTATAAGACTCCTTTGTTGAAATCAGTAGAAGCGATCAATGAGGCAGCTGTTGAGATTTGCCAGTTATTTGACAGAAACGTAAGAAAAGTTCAGCCTTCGTTAGGTGTTGAGCAAGAATACTTCGTGATAGACAAAGCACTTTTTTCAGCACGTCCTGACTTGGTCATGGCTGGCAGATCAGTGTTTGGCCACAATCCGGCAAGAGGTCAGCAGTTAGAAGATCATTACTTCGGAACTATCCCAACAAGAGTGAAAGACTTCATGGTGGAATTCGAAATCGAATCTCACAAATTGGGTATTCCGGTGATGACTCGTCATAATGAAGTGGCTCCGGGTCAATTCGAAGTAGCTCCTATATATGAAGAAATAAACAAGGCAACAGATCACAATCAGCTTTTGATGGATGTGATGGAGAAAGTTGCTGAGAAGCATAACCTTAAAGTATTGCTTCACGAGAAACCATTTGCAGGCGTGAACGGAAGCGGAAAGCATAACAACTGGTCTTTGATCACAGATACCGGAGTTAATCTTTTCCAGCCAAGCAATTCTGCTCGTGAAAATCTACAGTTCCTGACTTTCCTTGTAGGGACGGTAAAAGCTGTTTTTGATCATGCAGACTTGTTAAGAGCAAGTATTGCTTCAGCAGGTAATGATTTTCGTTTGGGTGCTAACGAAGCACCTCCGGCGATTATGTCAGTATTCCTGGGAGGTACACTTTCAGAAGTTTTGGATGAGCTGGAGAAAAACGGCAATCTGAAAATTGAGAAAGGTGATAACATGTACATGAAGTTGGGAATTTCTAAAATCCCTGAAATCATCCTTGACAATACAGACAGAAACAGAACTTCACCTTTTGCCTTCACTGGTAACAAGTTTGAATTTAGAGCAGTGGGTTCTCAGGCTAACGTTGCCGGACCAATGACTACTTTAAACGTGATCGTAGCTGATACTCTTAAAGTGATGGCTAAGGACATCGAAAAGGAAATGACAGCTGGCAAGGAAAAGAAAATTGCCATCGTGAATGTCTTGAGAAAATATATCAAAGACAGCAAAAAAGTAAGATTTGAAGGGGATGGATACTCTGAAGAGTGGGCTAACGAGGCTGCGAAAAGAGGCCTTTCTAACTTGAAATCAACTCCTGAAGCTTTGGATGTTTACGGAAAGAAATCCACCAAAGAATTGTTCGAGCGTAACAATGTCTTGAATGCTATCGAGGTACATGCAAGACACGAGATCATGTTGGAGGATTACATCAAGAAAGTTCAGATCGAAAGTCGTGTAATGGGTGATTTGGCATTAAACCATATTATACCGACTGCGATCCTTTACCAAAACAAACTGATCGAAAACGCAAATGGATTGAAAGGTCTTGGATTAGATCACTCAGCAGCTTTGGAAACTATCAAAGAAGTATCCAGGCATCTTGAATCTGTGAAGGTAAATGTGACGGCAATGACCGATGCGAGAAAAGAGCTTAACAAAGAGGAAGATGTCACTAAGCGTGCTAAGGGATATCAGTCTGATGTAAAAGCTGCTTATTTCGATAAGATCCGTTATGCGGTGGATAAACTTGAGCTATTGGTTGACGATGAGTCTTGGCCACTTGTGAAATACAGAGAAATGCTGTTTATCAGATAGTAGTTCTCAGATTATAGAAAGCCATCCGACGAGGATGGCTTTTTTTTTACCAAATTAATTTTTGTGTTTTTGCAACAGAGGCCGTGATCGGATAAATCCAGACCCTTATTGCCCAACTTTCAATCAAAAAAAATAAAGTTTAAGGAAGACGCTACATGCGAATTAGTTTTTTAATTTATCACAACTTTAAAAGCGAAAAATAAAGTAAGTCTTGTAGTCAAGACCAAATAAATCTATCACTAAATTTGCTTTTAAAAAATTATTAATGATTAAATCTATTTTAAGAAAAAAAATTCAAAAATTCCTTTGAAAGGAAAGCTGTTTTTTTTAATTTTCTTTAGTCGTTTGTGGGATTGATTAGATAGTTTTTTTTGAATCGATTAACCCTCTTTAAAATGTTTATTTAATCTGTTTTTAACTCTGAATCCAATATTAGGAGGAGAGGTGGATATAATCTCTTTTCCAAAAAGCATCCGGGAGTCCCCGGGTTTAAATCAATTTTTACTAACCTTTTAAAACCAGTTATGAGAAAGTTTTTACGTATTGCTTTCACTCTGGCCCTCGGACTGAATTTCATTATTGCAGCACACAGTCAACAGAGGGTTTTGAGAGGAAAGGTCACTGCATCGACAGATGGTCTTTCCATTCCGGGAGTCACGGTCCTGGACAAGAATAATCAAACGGGTACTACCACTAACATTGATGGGGAATACTCTATTTCGGTAACGGATCAGTCCGTTTTAGTGTTTTCGTTTATTGGCTTTGCAACCCAGGAAATTACAGTAGGCAGTCGCTCTGAACTTAACATTGTTTTAGAGGAGGAAGCAAGTGACCTAAGTGAATTCGTTGTTACTGCTCTGGGAATCAGCAAAGAAAAAGAGAAAATAGGTTACTCAGTCACTACAGTGGGTAGCGAAACAATGAATAAAGCACGTGAGACCAATGTGGCAAATTCTCTTGCAGGACGGGTAGCGGGATTGGTGGTTAAGGGGACTAACAGCGGCCCCGGTGGTACATCGAAAATAACCCTCCGTGGACTTCCTAGTATCAGTGGAACTGGTTCTCCGCTATATGTAATTAATGGGGTTCCAATGGACAATACACAAAGAGGATCTGCAGGAGAATGGGGTGGAAGTGACAATGGTGATGGTATTGGAAACCTGAGCCCAGATGACATCGAAACTATGACTGTGTTGAAAGGTCAAGCTGCTTCGGCACTTTATGGATCAAGAGCATCAAACGGAGTTATTTTGATTACAACTAAAAGCGCAAAAAAAGGCAGTGACTGGAGTTTGACTTATAACCTGAACTACATGGCTGATCAGACAGTAGATTTCACCAATTTTCAAAATGAATATGGTCAGGGAAATGGAGGAAAAAAGCCACAGACTGCTGCTGATGCCAGAACGACAGGCCGTTTTGCCTGGGGAGAGCGAATGGGTAGCGGAACAGCAATAGGATATGATGGTAACCAATATCCTTATAGCCCATCAAGTGAAAACTACCTTGATTTCTACAGAACAGGATCTAACTGGACAAATACTCTTTCAGTTTCGAAAGGCTTAGGAAAAGACGGAGCGTTTCGTTTGTCCATATCTAATTTGAGTTCAGAATCTATCGTCCCCAACAGTGGCATAGATAGATTGAACATCAACCTGAACGTTGATCAGAATATCACTGATAAATTGAATGTTTCGGCTATGATTAACTTTGTTGATCAAAAATCAACTAATCTTCCTAGTCTGAGCGATGGTCCTAAAAACCCAAACAACTTTTTGTTTCTTGCTCCAAACATTAACCCAAGTATTTTCGCTCCGGGATATGATGAAAACGGTCATGAAATTGTATTCAGTGATGATATTTACGTGACCAACCCTTACTTTATTGTAAATCAGGGAATTAATGACTTGGGTCGAAAAAGAACAATTTCTGCTCTTTCAACCAAGTATAGCTTCACTCCAAAAATCTATGCATTAGTCAGACTCGGAAATGACGTTTCCAATGATGACTTTTTCGCAGTTGATCCTTATGGCTTAGCTTATGCTTCCGATCTGAAAGGAAACCTGAATAATAGAGGGTTGTCTAATCGATCTGAATTGAACCTGGATGGGATATTTGGTGCTACTTTAAATTTAACCCAGGACATTGAGTTGGATGCGATCGCAGGTGCTAGCTTGAGAAACAATAAGTTTGAAACGGTAGGAGTAAACGGAAGTCGATTTGTTCTTCCTTACTTGTATTCGCCATTCAACGTAGAAAATTTTGGACGTTCTTATGGATATGATGAGCGTGAAGTTCACTCTGCATTTTATTCTTTGGGTTTTAGTTACAAGGATTTCTTGACCTTGACTACTACCGGCCGTTATGATGTGTATAGCACCTTGCCAATTGACAACAATAGCATATTCTCTCCATCTGTAACGGGAGCATTTGTATTTGACAGGCTAATTAATATTCCTTCTATGGATTTTGGTAAGTTGAGAGCTTCTTATGCAGTTACAAGCGGTGAACCGTTCAGTGCATATCAAACTCAGTTTTATTACAGTTCTGCCAATTCGTATGATGGTATTCCTGCAGGTTCATCTCCAACCTCACTGCCTAATCTTTCCTTAAAGCCATTTACCACGGATGAGATCGAGATAGGCTTGGATGTTAGTTTCTTCAATAATCGATTGGCATTGGATGTGGCTTATTTTACCAAAACCACCAATAATGAGATCATGAATGCCAACTATACAATTGCTTCTGGATTTACAAGTGCAGTAGTGGCTACTGGATCGACAAATAACAAAGGTCTCGAATTATTGATTTCTGGTACGCCTGTTCAAAACTCAAATTTCTCATGGAAGTCTTCATTTAACTTCACAAATGTGAAAAATGAAGTATTGAGCACAGATTTGAATAATAATCCAGTTAATCTTGGTTCAAATAGAGCTACTCTAGGTAACGCAGTTACTGCTTATGTAGTTGGTCAGCCTGGTCCGCAAATCAGAGCTTACGACCATGCTTATAATGCTGACGGAAGCATAGCGGTCAATGAAGCAGGTTTGCCGGTAAGGGGCGAATTGAAAAATTGGGGCTCTGTATTGCCAACTGTTTACGGTGGCTGGAATAACGATTTTAACTTTAAAGGGATCTTGTTCTCATTCTTAATTGACTATAATTTTGGCAATAAGGTGCTTTCCGCAACTGAGTTCTATTCCCACTTCAGAGGATTACACCAAAATACATTGGAGGGTAGAGAGACAGGGGTCACTACTGGTGGAGTGACTGCTCCAGCGGAAAGTTATTATAGAGCATTGGCTCAAAATGTGACCAGAACAAGCGTGGTGGATGGTGATTTCATAAAATTACGTCAGTTATCCTTGGGCTATACCTTGCCGTCAACTTGGTTCAATTCTGTACCGATTTTAAAAGGATTAGAAGTTTCTTTAGTAGCGAGAAATGTGGCTATTCTAATGAGAAAGGCTGAGAACATTGATCCAGAAGCAAGCTTTGGTTCAAATATTAATTACACAGGAATTGAAGGTACCAGCTTACCAAGTACACGCTCAATTGGATTCAACTTAAATTTCAAATTGAATTAATTATGAAAAAATATATTAGTCTTTCTCTTTTAGGCATATTTCTGTTTGTTTCTTCCTGTGATGATAATTTTGAAAAAATCAACACAGACCCAAATAGAGCCAATGGTGATCTTTTTGATCCAAACTTGATTCTTCCAACTGCTTCTAATCAGTATGCAGGGATGATCTCAGGATATTCTGGAGCACTATTGTTTCAATCGATGTGGATTCAGGCATTAGCCTCGACTTCTACCGGTGGAGCAAACTATTATTCCAATGCGGATAAGTATGTAGAGTCTGGAAGCACCAATAGTTACATTGCAAACGTTTGGAATGGTGGCTATTCTGCTGCATCAAGGATTTACCAAATGCAAAGTCTAGCAACTAAAAAAGGACTTACCAATCTTAATGCAGTTGGAGGTATCTATAAAGTTTTAATTCTCTCCTTCGTCACCGACGTCTATGGTGATGTTCCTTATTCTGAAGCTCTTCAAGCCGAGGTTGGTATCACTCAACCAAAGTATGATTCTCAGATTGATACTTACAAAGGCATGCTTGCAGAATTAGAAACTTCATTAAATGCACTTAGTACCTCCGGGGATCAGATCAAGAATGATGTGATGTATCGCGGTGATGTAGCCAAATGGAAAAAATTTGGTTATTCAATTATGCTCCGAATGGCTATGAGACTAGTCAAAGTTGACCCTGCCACTGCACAATCTTATGTTCAAAAAGCGGTAGCAGGCGGAGTATTCACGTCCACAAATGACGAAGCGATATTACCATCAGATCAGGCAAATGGCTATTCAAATAACAGTGCAAATGCGTTGAACGTGCCAGACGATATTTATGAGGTCAGGTGGTCAAAAAAGATGATCGATTTTCTAAAATCGTCCAATGACCCGCGTTTGAGAATCATTTCGGAGGTTCCTCCTGCTGGTCTTTCAGCTAATAGAAACGGCGTAGTGGTTGGTAACAATACTCCTTCAGTTCAGGTCGGTTTGCCAAATGGCTATGATATGAGAGGAGGAGACACAGATATTACCAAAGCACCAAACTATCCAGGCCCAACTGGAACTGGAGGAGATGCGGCTATAATTGGAAATTACTCCAGACCTACTGCTATTTACAGAGACAGAGATGCCCCTGTTTTCGTTCTGACCTATTCGGAAGTTCAATTTCTTCTAGCTGAAGCGGCATTGCGAGGTTTAACAACGGGTACGCCCGCTTCTTTTTTCCGAAATGGATTGGTTGGAGCGTTAAGTTCAGTAGGCAAATTCGGTGGAGCTTCCATATCTTCGACAGACATAGAGGCGTACGCATCCGCAAATCCTTTGAACACCTCATCAAATGAAGCTTCTCTTAAAATGATCAACGAACAGATTTGGGCGACTACCAGTATTTTCGCCAATTTCGTTGAATCATGGAATAACTGGAAGAGATCAGGATACCCTTCTTTGACGCCTGTCAATTATGTCGGGAATTTCTCCTCAGGACAAATTCCGAGAAGACAACCTTTCCCAGCCTCTGAATCTTCCACGAATACGGAGTCTCTGCAAAGTGCTGTCACCCGAATGGGCGGCGATTCGTGGACTACCAAAGTATGGTGGGATGGAGGAAAATAATCTTCACGGACTGTAATTCCATTGACAGAGGTTTTGATTTCGATCGAAACCTCTGTTTTTTTTTCATCCTTACAAATTCATTTATCAACTTACCTCGAGCAT
>JBILPR010000062.1:0-17311 GCA_044373795.1 Algoriphagus sp.
TGGGTGAAGCAAAGCGAAACCCATGGTAAAAAACAAAAAGGCCATTGACCTCGGCCCTGAATCACATTGGAAGTAGAATTTTATATCGCCGAGGACGGAGAAGAAATATTTTGGGAAGAGAGTTGTTTAGCTTTCTGCGGATTAGAAATCCTACGATCTCAACCACGGAATTGCAAATTCCGCGGAGCAGGGCCAGCGGTCCTTTCTAGCAACCAGTCAGAGGAGCGGCATATTCTCTTTTTTACTTTTTGGCGGCAAAAAGTAACAAAAACCTTTTGCCAGCGGAGCAGATAAAAAGAAGGCTGAAGGCCTGACTTGTGATAGCCATGGGTGAAGCAAAGCGAAACCCATGGTAAAAAACAAAAAGGCCAATGCCCTAGGCCCAGAAACATATTAGAAGTAGAAATTATATCGCCGAGGAACGGAGACTTAATATTTTGGGAAGGGGATTTTTCTTGGGAACATCCAAGTTTTAAGGATTGGAAATCCTTCTTATCTGTTGTTCGAGATTACAAGCCGATAGCTATCGGCTCTCAAACAGCAATTGTCACACGCGACAGGCATGCACCAGCGGCAATCATTCCCCAATCAACTGCCCAACTATCTTTTCCAACTTCGTGAAATTCTTCTCCAGCGTGTACTTCTCTAATACCATGGCCCTGCCCTTCTCTCCCATTCTTGCGCGAAGGGAAGGATCTTCCAGCAGCTTTCTCAGATATTCTACCCACTCTTCCACTGACGATGCCAAAAAACCGTTTTCCCCATGCACCACCACTTCGAGATTCATCCCCACCGGTGAAGCGACCACAGGAAGTCCGCAGGCCATGTATTGGATAAGCTTGTACGCGCATTTGCCTCTCTCCCATGGATCATCCGGCAAGGGCATGATTCCGATATCCATCTGCAGGATGGAGCCAACTTCTGTTTCCTCGGACCAGGGTATCAGAACTTGTTTGCCTGAGTAAGCCACTCCCTTCTCTCCATTTACGAGTTGAAGCTCCAGTGCAAATTGGGTATTCAAAATTTCCAACGCAGGCACCAAAAGCTTCACATACTTCAGCGTACTCGGGCTTCCGATCCAGCCGATCCTAAAAATGGATTTTTCAGCCTCTCCTTTTTTCTGGTAGCGGGATGCATCTACCACCGTAGGCAGCAGTTCGATTTGGGTTGATCCTGCCTGAACTGCTCTCGTCCGGAGGTAATGGTTCCCGACAAATACCATTCGGGAATTCTTCATCACCCAGTCGATCTTATTGCCCATCCAGTTTCGGATAAGCCAATTCGAATGCCGATCATAATTATGAAATACGGCATCATCGTAGTCCACCACATAGCCTTTCCCCCACCTGGCCAGGATCCACTCCGCATAGGAAGGCAGAAACGGAAAAGCTTCTTTCTCTATCCAGACGAGATCATATTCTCCTGCCGAAAAGAGCAACAAAAATCTTCGCCAATAGCATCCCAATACATTCCAAATTCCCGGTCTTCGATGGCTGTAAACCTCTTTCAAATATTCCTCATTGAAAAATGAAGAGACCCGCACCTGATAACCAGCTTTCTCCCAAAGGGGCAGAAATTGAAATGTTCTTAGGCGGCTGCTCGCCCCCATTTTGGGATATTTAGGAAGGAAAAGAATGGATTTCAAAAAGGGAAGCGGGGAGTTGGAGGTTAGTTGAAGTTGTCAGTTCCGCCACGTCGGACAAGTGTCGGTTGCAGGTATATCTATATTCAGTCTCAGTGGTCAGTCTCAGTCTCAGTGAACAGTCGCAGTGCTCATTGTTTCGTTCTCTAATCCTAAATCTGCAGGCCGCAGACGGATCCAAAATCTTAAGTCTTAAATCTTAAGTCTTAAATCATAAATCCGAAACCTGTCGGCCGTAGGCGGGTCCGAAATCCTAAATCATATGTCTTAAATCTTATGTCTTAAATCATAAATCCGAAATCTTAAATCCCAAACCTATCGGCCGTAGACGGGTCCGAAATCCTAAATCATATGTCTTAAATCTTAAATCCGAAATCTTAAATCCGAAACCTGTCGGCCGTAGGCGGGTCCGAAATCCTAAATCATATGTCTTAAATCAAAAATCATAAATCTTAAATCTTAAATCTTAAATCCCAAACCTATCGGCCGTAGGTGGGTCCGAAATCCTAAATCATAGGTCTTAAATCTTATGTCTTAAATCATAAATCCGAAATTTTAAATCCCAAACATGTCGGCCGTAGGCAGATCCGAAATCTTGCCTCTTGCTTCTTGCCTCTTGGCTCCCGGCTCTAATTTCTCCGGTCTTCCGTCTCCGGTCTTCCGTCCTTTCAAACTTCAAACTTCATCCCTCACCCGCTTCCTTCTCCTTATCTCCTCCCGCTGCTCGTAGTATCGGACTTTCTCCTCTGCCTTCTGGATTCTCAACTTCTTATTATAGGATATCAAGAAGAAACAGAACAGTAGAAAGTAAATCATGGTCATATTCTTCATCCTCATGATAATACCCAGATTGCTTAAAGAATTCATAAAAGCCAGAGTAACCGGAATAAAAGTGATCATACCAGCCTTGATAAATAGCGGCATGTCCCGGATGGCCTCGGGAGTCCAGTTTCGATAAATAAATAAGCTTAGCCAGAGATACACCAGGTTTTCTACCGAGGAAAAAAAGGCTACAAAATTATGGGCATCAATAAATAAAGGCCTAAACATATAAGTAAAAAGCTTCATTGGCCAAGAGTAGGAACTTAAATTCACACCGGATCCGACATTATTTGTATTCAAGTTACCAACTTTCTTATCGGCAAACTCACCCATTGCCTCAAATGAAAACTCCTCCAAACGAAGAGCTTCTAATGTACTGGAACTCATATATACAGCTCCTGCAATTGCGATAGAACTTAAAACGATCTTGTATCCAAACTTAACCTCTGAACCCAGTAAAATTGCAATACCTGCACCGCTTAACAGGGCCTGACCCATGTGTGGCCTTGCCATGTACACAAAAAACAAGGCAATAGCAGCCTGCCACCAACGACTTTGATATTTCTGAATCGCAAATAAAAACCAAGCAATTCCCCAAAAGCAAATGGCATCCTTCCCTACCCCTGCAGACCAGAAATGAAGGTTCAAAAAGTAAAATACAGTTGGAAAAAGTGGAATACCGAAAATTTCATGATTGGTTGGAAATAAATCAGCCACCATTACAAAAATGTACCGGATCCCAATAAATCCCAACATGCCAAACAAAATATTTCCTGTTAAATAACTTAAGCCAAGAACTTTTGAAGGAAAATAGCACAACCATAAAATAAATGTTGTCCCCTCTCCAAAATAGCTAAACCAAGTTACATCACCTTTCTTAACTACCTGTTCCATGCTCATGAGCCAGTAACCTCTTGAATCTCCTCCGAAATTCAGAATGTACCAGGTAAAAAACATACTAAAAAAAATATGGTACGCTAGCAGGTAATGTAGATGGATTTCATACTTAAGAGGAATTCCAAATCGTTTAGCTATAGCCGAATTGGAATTGATCAGGGCAAGAATTAAAGGAATAAGGACTAGAAGGTCTATCATTATTTTAAAATTCTGAATTCTGACTTCCCAATTCAGAATCAACTAGTCCCTTTCTGGACAATAGGCTTAGATACAAATTCTCCACTTCCCGGCAGTAGCGTTCGGCGGTGTAATTTTCCATAGCACGCTGATAGCCTTTTTCTCCCATGGTTTTTCTTAGTCCGGGGTTTTGGATCAGTGAGTTGATTTTTTCAGCCAATGCTACCGGGGAAAGCGGTAGAACCAGAAATCCGGTTTCTCCATCTACTACCACATCTTTTAGACCTCCAACCCTTGTTGCTATGACAGGAATTTTATGGAGCATGGCTTCTGCCGCCACCAACCCAAAACCCTCTCTTGCAGACGGAACAGTGAAAATATCCATTAATGAATAATATAAACTTGTATCATTCTGATATCCCACCAGGATCATCTGCTTACTTAGACCAATTGATTGAATCTTGTCTTCCACAAGCTTTTTATCTCTTCCATCTCCAACAACGAGAACTCTTATCCTGGAATCCTTAATTAGACAGACTGCTTCCAAAAGATCTGTTAATCGCTTGTGGTCATTAAATAACCGACCCACAAAGCCAACTACTATGTTATCCTCCCTTAAGTCTAATTCATTTCTTTTGTCCTTTATCTGCTCAGAAGTGGGATGGTTCGGAAGGGTAATGCCATTGTTTACCAACTTGACATTCTTGATTGGAATCTTTGCTTTCGAAATCAAATAATTTTCCACATCCGGTGAAATGGCAATAATTTTATCTGCCAACCTTACATACTGGCGCAAAAGCCAATTAGCCTTTTTAGACCTGTTTTGGGGATCTGAAGTTTCTTCCAGAATAATAACAGGAACCTTTCCCAACTTCCCTCCGATTGCCGCCATGGACATGCCTTCGAATATAGCTCCGTGGATAATATGGGGTTTAAATGTTTTGATTACCTCTAATACGGCTTTGTGTTTACTCCATTGAAAAGGATGCTTAAATCCACCAATTGGAATCAGCTCTACTCCCTCCGCTTTCAAGGCATCGGCGACTGGTCCCCCTTCCCAAGTGCAGATGATTTTATGTTCAAATTTGCTTTTGTCCAACCCTCTCACCAGGGTCAGCCTGACTTGTTCTACCCCTCCGGAAGAGATGGTTTCGATGCAGTGGAGAACCCTGATCATAAATCAGAAGGCTGAAGTCCCGCCGCGGCGGGCAAGATGAAGTCTGAAAGACCATAGACGGACATTAGCGATTCAATGTAATTCTCGACCGAAAAACGTTTTGCCTCTTCTTGAGCTCGTTGACCCATTTCCTTTCGTTCATCAACTGAAAGATCTAAAAACGACTGCATAGCATTTTGGATTTCGGAAGTGCTGAGTGGATCAATTAAGATTCCCGATTGGGATTTGCCCAGAATTTCGGGGGCACCTCCAACTTTGGTGACAATCGAAGGAAGACCTGCTGTCATTGCCTCAGCTAAAGAAACGGAAGAACCCTCTTGCAAGGAAGGAAGAATAAAAGCATCTGCCTCCCATAAATACGGTCCTACATCAGTTTGGAACCCTACTAATTCAACCTTAGTACCCAATTCCAAATTCTGGATTATAAATTCTAAATTCTTTAGCTCCGGCCCATCCCCTACTACGCGCAATAAAAGCGGCCGATTAGGATTCTCCTCTACCAGTCCCTCCAAAGCCTGAATCAATCGAGTCAGATTCTTTATCGGTACCAATCTACAGGTTGTCACAAAAGCAAATGCACCATTTTCTGGCCTCTGCTTACTGCCTACTGATGCTTCGACTTCTTGTCTATCGGACAGGCAGGCGCTCAGCACAGGCAACTGGAAACTGCAAACTGGATTATAAATTACCCTCACTTTATCCAAGGGAACCTCTCCCAAATTCACAATGGTCCTTTTCACAGCTGATGAAATCGATAGGACCAAATCAGCTTTCTGATACACCCATCTGAAAATCCATTTCCAATAAGAATGATGATTCGGGATTCCGATTTCCTCGCCTAGTATCCGGGGAACTCCCGCAAGTTTTGCAGCCCAAATACCATGGAAATTTGCCTCTGCTCCCTGTGTATGGACTACATCAGGCTTCAATTCTTTAAATCGGTTTACGAGCTTGTGCACCAACTTAAGGTTGGGGATACGGGGATCGAATCCAAGAATTTCAACAGAAAAGCCCTTCTGCACCAATTCGTCGGCAACTCTACCTCCTGCTCCCAAAACAATAACAAGGACCTCAATTCCCTCTAGGACAGCTAGCTCAGGAAGCGAAATTGCCAACACCTTTTCTACTCCTCCAAAATCCAGTTCAGAAACAACCCTAACTATTTTCATTTTACTTATACAGGTACCTGAAACAAAACTTCAGGTAGTTTCTGATCAATTTTTTTAAACGGGGTTTTGGGAGGGCAAATTTGAAAAATGAAAAAGGAAGCAAGTATGGAATCTGGCTCACCGGATAGGAGTTGCTTCTTTGTTTGAGCAATTGTTTTCCAATTGAAAAATTTTCCTCCTGATCAAAATACTGAAAAAGGTTAAGGGTCAGATATTTGTCCCGAAAAGTCAGCCAGGAAGGATAGGATTTTGAGATTGCATAATCATTCCTAAACATTTCCGGGAAAATCGTTTTCTGTAGGCCTGGATTTGAACTCAAACTTCCGGAAGCATTCAAATCATAAAACATCAAAGGGACATGGATATAGTAGGCTTTTTTAAACCAATCAAATGCACGCAACCAAACATCTATGTCCTCACCTTTTGTCAAATGGGTTTTGAAACCCTCCTGATTTTTGAAAAAACTACGGTGAATTACTGTCGAGGAGGAGGTAAACAAGGTATTGTAATCTGCCTGATTGAAATAATCATCAAGTACTGATATCCGTGGATCGAATAACTTCTCCGGTAACACAACATTGGAATAGGAACTACCCACCATTCCCACCTCCGAGTATTTCTCCAAGACAAAATGCATCCAATGCAAAAAATCGGGATGCCAAAAATCGTCAGCATCCAAGAACGCCACATAGTCAAAGCTAGCATACTGAATTCCTGCATTTCTGGCAGCAGAAACTCCCTGGTTTGCCTGATGGATCAATTTCACCTGTTCTCCATATCGGGAAAGGACCAACTCCCCTCCCCCGTCTGTTGACCCGTCATCCACTACAATAAGCTCAAAATCGGTGCAGGATTGGTTCAATACCGAATCAATCGCCCTGGCAACAAATTGCTTTTTATTGAATAAGGGAATGATGACAGAAAACAAGCAGAGAAAAGTTAATGGTTATTGGAAAATGCGTTTGAGTCGAAGCGCATTTGTAAAGCCTATCAGACGGGTAAGTTGTCGGAACTTTGGACCGCCAACCGGGGTAGTTTCGGGCACTCCCAGTTCTTTCATTGCTTGCTTGGCTACTAATAGCAAATCAGGGTATTTGGGATATACATCGTAGATAAACTTCATATAAACTCTTTTCAGGGCAACCCTGATTCTCTTGGCGTCTTCGCTATCTAATATCTTACGGTAACTGATCAGGGAATCTAACAAGGATTTGGCCGCCTGATAGGATTTTTGTCGGCTGACACTTCCTTCTTCCAAAGTGCGGTAGTATACCAATGAGTTGGCATCAAAAACTACTTTTTCGCTTCTCATCAATACTCTTACAAAAAACTCCCCATCCTGATTGATCGTCAAAGATTCATCCCATGGGCCTGCCTTTTCAATCAAAACCTTTGGGGTAAGCCAGGAAGAATCAGCCATCATTTCCTGTTCATTCCAAGTCTGGAGTAGCCAATCCAAACCTGTATCAAAGTTCCGGAAAACTCCATAAGGAAGTCTGGAAAATTGAGAGCTATCATTTCTGAAATTTACCCACTCACAAGATGCCACTACTGCCGGAGATTGGTTACGCAGAAGGTTGACTTGGTTCTCTATCTTATCGGGTGAAAGCAAGTCATCCGCATCCAAAAACTGAATATAATCTCCTTTACTCGCCTGAATCCCGACATTGGTGGCAACTGAAACGCCTTGATTTTCCTGATCGATCAGGATAATTTTTTCAGGATATTTCTCAAAATATTCTTGGAGTATTTCAAACGACCCATCGGTAGATCCATCATCCACCAAGATGATTTCAGTATTTGGATAGGTCTGCTTTACTGCAGAATCCAACGTCTCCCGGATATAGGCTACTTTATTGTAAACGGGAATGATGATGGAAACTAGCGGCTCTTGCTTCTTGGTTTTTGATTCTTGCATCTATCTCCTGGTCTCTCCTCCCCTTAGTAAACTAAAAAACTCCTCCAATGCCCCCAAATTAATGGCATTACAAACCTTAAAAATCGCCCAAGCTTCATGAAATGGAACTGTAAAGAACTTCTTCAAAGAAAACCGATACCTTCTCCAACTAAAATTCAGGATATGAGCAAAAAAAGCCAAATGATTTCCTTTGTATCTTCTGAGATAAGTCCCTCCTAAAATTCTTTTGTACTTATTAACCAACTCTATTGTATAATATCGGGAAGGATGGTGAACCACCAAATCGGGGCAATAAACGATTTGATGTTTTTGACTGATTTTACCCGATAGATCAGAATCACCATTGGATTTAAGTTGAGGATTAAAACCTCCAAATTCTTCCATCACAGATTTATAAGAAAACCAATTCGCAGTGATGGCATGCCCTTCTTTGGCATAGGCCTCAGTAGTAAAACCTGTGTGTTTTTCATAAACCTCAGCATCCGTTAGGGACTTAGGGTTTTTATAAAACAATGGAACAGGTCCCGTCAAAATTCCAATTTCATTTTTAAAATCCTGTTCAAAGACATCAAAAGCAGTGCTCAGCCAATTTCTATCCGGTAAACAATCTGAATCGGTAAATGCCAAAACTTTGCCCTTTGAAACCTGAATTCCTTTATTTCTTGCGGCATAAGAACCCGGTGTAGGTTCATGAAATTTCCGGATTGGAAAGGGATATTGAGTTAAATCCAAATCCAATAGAAGAGTGTGGGGGTCATTATTCACCACTATCAATTCAAAATCAAATTTGTCCTCTCTAATTGAATTGAAAACATCCAAACAGAGTTTGAGACGTGCCAAATCCTGATAAACAGGAATGATGATGGAAAAAAAAAGAGACCTATGCTTAGTCTGCATGCATTATTTCTGTGTAAACCGACATCAACTGATCTCCAATTACTTTTGAATCAAAATGTCTTTTTACAAATTCCCTTCCTGCTTTTCCCATTTTTAATCTTTCTTCAGGATTATCGAGTAAAAACTGAATCTTCTCTACAAACCCATCCACATCCCCTTCGTCAACCAAAAATCCGGTTTCTCCATCTACCATCCCATACTTAATCCCTCCAACATCAGAACAGACGACAGGCAATTCCATCGCCTGTGCTTCCTGTACCACCAAACCTTGGGTATCTCCTGCTTTAAAAAATGGATCGAATAATCCCGGATAAACAAAAATTGAGGAAGAATTGAATTCAGCTATAACTTGATCCTGTGAGAGCGCTCCTTTTAAAAACACAGCATCATTCAAGCCATATTCTTTTATCTTATTCTCTATTTCATTCTTTTTTTCACCATCCCCAATTAAGACCAATTCCAATTCTGGGTTATTTTTCGAAAGCCAGTGAAAAATTTCAATCATCATTGAACAACCTTTGAGATAAACCAACCTTCCCATAAAAACTAACCTAACTTTTGTTAGAAGGTTCAGGTGTCTATCAGGTTTGAAATAATCCAAACTCAACCCAACTGGTAAAATTCTTACCTGAGGAAATAGAATAATTTGTTTAAGAAGTGATTCACTGTAGAAAGAGTTAACCAACAAAGCGTCACCAAAATCCTTAAAAATCCGATATTCCTTTTTATAAACTTCTCTTTTAAAGGGGAAAATATCATGCCCATGAAAAGAGATGACAATTTTACTTTTATCTAATAAACCAGCCCTTTTCATTTTTGCAGCAAAAACCCCCATGTCACCAAAGTGTGCGTGAAGAATATCCAAATCTTGAATATCTTTCAAAAAAATATAATTAAAGGCAAAAAGAGGTTCCAGCTTTTTAAAAAAGATAGCCTTCATACCCCTAATCCCTTTCGCAAAACTGGCATTCCTCCTATTATGAAAAAAAAAGCCAAAGCCAAGGAAGATCCTTTTAACCAAGTTGGTTTTAGGATAAAAAAAATACTGGGTTTTTTCTTTTAGTTGATACCTGTTTACCTGTTCATGGATGATTTTATCTTTACTGGGATACACCGAATAAATGGAGATTTCATGCCCTCTCTCAATTAGATCGATAATTTGATTTGCCAACCAAGCTTCTGAAATCCGGGGGAAAGATTCAACCAATATCCCAATCTTCATTTTGACCAAAGGGAAAAAACCAATTCTCTCAAGTAAAAGGCAAAAATTTTAAAATTGAAATCTAGGCTCATCAATTCGATTAGGTAGTAAATAGCAGGACGGTATTTTTTTTCTGAAATATGAAGCTGAATTAACTCATGTAGATAATTACTAAAGGAAAGCTTTAAATAGTCCTTTCTGTAGTGAAGAGACAATTCCCGGAAACAGTGAAAGCCTATTTTCAGACTTTCATATTTGGAGGATTTGGAGTGAACTCCGTTTCCATGTATTCGGTAAACCGATCCAAAAAAATCCAGACAGATTCCATTGGCCTTCTCCAATAAATGGGTCAATAAATGGACATCCCTAAAAAAACCAAATTGCTCAATATCCAGGTCTGCTATCAAGTCTCTTCTAAAAACCAAAGTTTGCATGCCTATTTGCCAGCCATTGGCCAATGTAAAACCGTTGATTTCTACATATTCATTTCCTTCTTTGAAAAACCTAATATTTTGGTCAGATTCTAAAACCTGCTTTTCTTGGAAATAGAGCTGTGTCCTATGAAAAGCAAAGGAATAAATTGATTGCTTTTCCAAAAAGTGTATTTGCTTTTTCAGCTTATCGGGATCTGTCCAATAATCATCTCCTTCACAATAAGCAATATATTTACCATCGCATTGTTTCAAGGTCCAATAAAAATTCTCTGACATCCCAAGGTTCTGTTCATGCCTGTAATATTTGATATTCTTTCCTTGGGGATGGGTTTGGATAAAATAATCCACCAATTCTTGGGTGTTGTCTGTGGAGCAATCATCTGAAATGATCAGTTCAAAGCCTTTATCAAAATCTTGATTTAAAACTCCAGATATGGCTTCTTTCAGAAATCCACCTTGATTATAAGTAATCATGCAAATACTTAAGGTGATATTTGAAAAAAAATCTGTTACCATATTGAAAATAATTTACCTAATTAATCTAATTTTTTTTAGGAAAGAGAAAGCCATTATTTTAATTTTTTTTTCAAAATAAAAAGTGAAATCATAAATATTTGAAAACTTAATATCCTGTTCACAGACATTCCTTTTGAATGACCAAAGATTACCATAAAATAAATATTTGTATAGGACAGAGAATTTATGTTCAGTGATGAGATATTCCTTAATATTTTCCCTTAAACCAATCCAATCTGCAGCAATTTTTATTGTCTTATCGGGTGACCTAGTTAAAGAACCGCTGGTATTATGGATTTTGGTGAGATATCTTTCATCAAAAACAACATTCTCATTAAGTTGCAAAATTTTAAACATTAATTCATATTCATCACTACTGGTATAAGCTTCGTTAAATCCTTTTACTTGAGACAAATACCTATTGTTGAATAAATTCGCTGAGGTAATACCTAATTTGCTTCCAATTAGCCCTCCCCAGGCATCTTTTATAAAAGTTCTTTTATTGCTTCTACCATTATCAAAAATATCAATAGCATTTCCAACAATAAATGGGGTGGAATCACTGATCAAATTAAGTTGACCGCCTATTTTATCTTCGAGCAATTCATCATCAGCGTCCAAAAATTGAATCCAATCTCCTCTTGAATGAAAGATTCCAAGATTACGTGAGGCCGCCCCACCTTTATTTACACCCATCACATGCCTCAGAACCTTAACCAATGGATTTCCCCTTTCAAGGTTAATGCAGGTTTTGTAAGAATCATCTTGTGAACCATCTTCAATCAATAAAATTTCAATTACATTTTTTTGATTTAGGACGGACTTCACAGCTCTTTCCAAAAAATTTTCGGCATTATATACCGGGATAATTACAGAAACGGATCTTTTATTCACGTTGGTTTTTAAAAATATTTTTTAAATCAATACCCATTGACTTAAACAATCTGTAAATAAGAATTTTTGGAAGAAAAAAATAATTTGGGAAGGTGTCATTCCTTAGTCCAAAGAAAAGAAGATCTAAGTAATCATTAAATGTAACTTTCATTGTGACAAGCTGAACGCCAAAGTACCATTTAAAGTAATATTTCTCCTCATCAGAAATCTTTCTTCCTTTTTTAAAATTCAAGAAAATAACCTTGAATGATCTGTAGCTTGCTAACTGTCTCTCCCCCAAAGATAAGGACCTAAAAATAGATGTTTTTGAATTTTCGGATCTCCGCCAATAAGCCAAAGAAGTCTCAATAAATTGAAAGGCGGGATTATTTAAAAAAATTCTAACAAAAAACTCAGTCTCTTGATCTCTCTTTAATTTTTCATTAAAACAGTTTTCAAAACTTGTCAAAAATGATTTTCTAAACAAAGGTAACATTGAACCCACCCAGAAATTGCCTTTTAAAAATTGTAATGGATAATTAATATCGGTTTGGCTCAAACCCAATCCAGAAACTTTCTTTGCTTTAGAAATATCAGTATCAAATTCCAAAATATCCCCAAACACAAAATCAAGTTGTTTATTTTTTACTATAACTTTAACCTTTTCGAATATTGAATTTATGTGTAAAATATCATCTGAATCCAGCCAATTGATATATTCTCCTTTGGACAATTCAAATCCAAAATTTCTGGCTGCATTCCCCCCAGCAAGTCTATCCTTAGGTCTTCTGAACAGCTTGAACCTTGAATCTTTTACTGCACACTTTTCTAATATCTCCCAAGAATTGTCTGTACTATAATCATCAACAATAATACATTCCCAATGGGTGTAGGTTTGATTAAGCACTGAATCCAAAGTTTCCCTAAGGTATTGGGCTTTATTGTAATTAGGTATTAAAATGGAGACTAGGGGACTATCTACCATTAACTATCTTTTGAATAAGCGTATCCCATTCATTTTTGTATCTTTCTTGAGTCAAATTGGACTGAATGTATTTCTTGTTATTCACTCCAAATCTTTCTGCCAAATTTCTATTATGATATAATTTGACTATGCAATTTGCCATTTCCTCCACATCTCCTTCTTCGACAAGAAATCCGTTTTCATTGTTTTTAATTACATCCGGAATACCGGCATGGAAGGTACTGACTACAGGAAGACCCGCGGCCATAGCTTCCATCACAGCTACCGGAGTGCCTTCTTTATCACCGTTTGATGCCGTTTTACTGTGCTGTATAAAACAAAATGAATTACTCATTTCTTTAGCAATTTGTTCAGGAGAGAGAACTCCCAAAAATTCTATGTTTTTAATCTTCATCGCGATGCTAAGCTCCTTACAGATCTGAAGCAATTCCCCTGCCCCTATTAATTTTAATTTTAAATCAGGACATTTTTCCTGCGCCTTTATAAAAGCTAATAGGGTAAGATGGGGGGCTTTTTTTCCAACAAATCTGCCAACTGCAATTAACTGATCCGAATAATAATCTGGGTTAACTTTGGAAAAGGAAGTACTCGGTGCACACCTTAGTAAAAAAATATTTTCCTTATTTGCTCCGAGACTTATTACTTTATTTTTCATTTCATTTGAAACAACAATTATTGCTTTTGCTGTTTCAAACATTTTCTCATATCCTAATCTATATTTTTGGATAATATCGTTAACACTTGAGTCAAAGCCGTGGAAATGAACGATCAATGGTATACCCAATCTGTAAGAAATCTCACTTAATTCAACACCTGAAGGACCATAATTTGCAATGATTAGCTGGATTTTATTTCTTTTTAAATATGATTCTAGGTAAATTTCTTTTATCGGTTTCCTGATCAAACCCAATTTAGATAATGCCTTTAATATTAATGGAGCTCCAAAATGGTTTTTTAATTCTCCATCTTTTGATTCATTTGGAAACAAACCTCCAAAGCAGAAATAAATATTACCTTCTATCATACTCGTCAAATTCTGAATAAAAGTTTCAGAATAAGCATCTTTGAAAGGCGATGTAATACATATGTTTATTTTTTCCATGCGACGATTCCAAGGCTTGTAAACATGATTTGATCGGTAAAAGCAGGTTTTATCTTATCTTTTTGAAGAAGTTTTATAATGAATGGTTTCAAAAAGATGAATAAATACTTTTGAACCCTTTTTGAAAAACCTCTTCTTTTTATCCATAAAGAAACCATCTGGGCCATCGAAGCATCCCACCCCCCCAAACAAGAAACTTCTATTTCAGTAAATCCAGATTGTTCAAGTAAATTTTTGACTGCAAAAGGAGTATATCTATAAAAATCATAAGGGGATTCATGAGTTGGCCACAAAAATGGAACAGTCATTACTAAAGGAGAACCTTGCTTTAAAACCCTATTTATTTCTTTTAAAGTAAGAATTGGATCTGGACAGTGTTCGAGGACTTCAGTAGCAAAACCCGAATCAAATGAAGCTTCTTTGAATGGCATCTTGATCCCATCCCAAAAATAATCCGGCTTCATTCCAACTTTATATTCCAAGGCTCCATAAATATCAAGGCCTATATACTTTTTAACCTTGGAGTTGTTTAAAATTTCATTTTTATAAGGCATTTCACCACAACCGATGTCCAGCAAATCTCCATCAAAAACCCCAGCCTTGGAACTCAAAAATTGATAGATTGATCTTTTGATAAAAAATCGGTCAACGTTTTCAAATGTTATTTTTTGAGGATTAAAATCAATCATTCTTTTCTAAGACAATCAAAATATTTCTTCCATTCACCAAGTATTTGCGGTATAAAGATGAAACAAAATGAAATAATTTTTTTGGAAAAAACTTCCTAATTCCTTTTAAAAAAAGAAATTTGAGATTGGAAAAGGAAAAATCATTTACTAAACTCAAATTAAGAATATATCCCAATTCCTGCTGTGATATAGGCTCAAATTGAAGATCTTTAACAGAAAATCCGAATGAAGCTCCAGCTTTCTTTAAAGATCTCCCTGTCCATAATCCCATATGATGAGGTGGAAGATTTAATGTATGGTACTTATCAAATACATACAAATAAGGGTTGTTATTAGGGACAGAAATGATAAGTTTTCCTTTGGATTTCAATAGCTCTCTTGCATGTTCAAAAAAAGAGGAAATATCTTTGATATGCTCTAAAACCTGAAATAAAGCTATGGTATCATACGCTCCCTTATTATAATCAAATTCAAAAAAATCACAATCATGGACTTCAAAAATTTCACTTTTTGCCCTTAGGACTTCTTCACTGTTCAACTCCAATCCCAAGGCCGAGACTTCAATTTTTGATAACTCTTTAAGAAAATAGGAGTTCCCTGACCCTATCTCAAGCCATTGTTCACCACTTTTTGCATTTTTTAATGCAACTTTATGTTCCCATCTATCATGGTAATAATTCCCCTTTCCTTTACTTAGGTTGATATAAAAGTCTCCATCTCCTATGAGAGAAAAGGGATAAAAAAACCTATACTTAGTAACTTCACATTCATGGATTTCTGCAAATTCAATATTGTTAAAATAGAGGCTCACATCAATTTTAAAATCTTTTTGGTATTGTTGAATGATTCTACTTGAGGAGATTTTTTCTACCAACCGTGTTTTAAAATCTTTATCGATGGGGTTGATCATGCAATTTTCCAAATTCCTTTTTCCACATATTTAGCAACTCCCGGTTGCCAATAATAATCCCTCAACTCACCCATAACTTCTACATTGAAATGGCATACATCATCTATCATATCCAATTTGGTTTTAGAAAAGTTATCAGCATAATGAACTTTCAAAAAATAAGCGCCAGGATAAAGTCTTATATTTTCAATCTCAGAAACAATCCTTAAAGTGTTGTTTGTTAAATCTAAATCATGCTCAGAGTCTAAAAACAATTCATGGAATATGGAATTTTCATATTCATCAAACACTTGGTAGGATATAGCTGGTTTCAATACATTTTGCGCTAGGCTGACAATAATTTCAACCAAAAATTTATCATTGAACCTCTGCACATTATTCGGTTCTGAAGTAATTATAGAAACACTGATAATTCCCTTGCTTGAATTATTGTAAAAACCAACTGACTTAGTTTTCTGTAATCCGAGGTAAATGGATATTCCCTTCTCAGTTTTACCTTGATATACTAAACTTCCATTTTGTAAAATAATTGCAGTTCGAGTAAGTGTTGAAACTGCCTGAATGTTATGACTTACAAAAAGCACAGTTCTTCCTTGATTTTTTGCAACGTCCTCCATTTTGCCTAGGCACTTCTTTTGAAATTCAAAATCACCTACTGATAATACTTCATCCACAATCAATACCTCCGGTTCCAAATGGGCTGCTACAGAAAATCCTAACCTTACCCGCATTCCAGAGGAATAGAACTTGACAGGGGTATCCACATACTTTTCTACGCCTGAAAAATCTATGATTTCTTCCAATTTGGTATCGATTTCCTTTTTGCTCATGCCCAGTATAGTGCCATTCATGTAGATATTTTCTCTTCCCGAAAGCTCGGGATGAAATCCAGTTCCTACTTCGAGCAAAGCGGCCACCCTTCCATTCATTTCTATTCTTCCTGAAGTAGGCTCGGTAATCTTGGAAAGGATTTTCAACAAGGTGGATTTACCTGCACCATTCTTTCCTATAATCCCCAAAACCTCCCCCTGCTTTACCTCAAAGCTCACATCCTTCAATGCCCAGTGTACTGATTCATCTTCTTCTCCAAACTTCCCTAAGCTTTTTATCCTCCTGAAATTCTCTACAGGAGCCTTTAGGTTATTCCACATCTGTTGGGCAAATGTATCCGCCTTCTTTTCCTGCAAGCCGATCCGATAGCGCTTGGAGAGGTTTTCTACTTTGATTACGGTATTGGACATATTAAATAAGCCTTAGCCTCTTAATTTTTAAAATTTAATTCAACCTAGATAGGGTTGATATATCCTAATTATTTTCATATTCCCATACCCCGCATTTCATACGGGGCTATTCAAAGTTTAACCACTTCGTGGGTTTGACCTATTTTTTTTCTTGGCTCTTGCTTCTTATGTCTTGGATCTCCCTTATGCAACATCTGCAAAAACACGTTCCATTCTTCGGAAATAAAACAAGCCAAAAACAAAAAGAATAGCTCCCACTATTGCTCCGGGCCAAATCCATTCCCAGGGAATATCTCTGTTTAGAAAAATCGCCCTCATGCCCTCGATCACCCCGACCATCGGATTAAGTGAATATAGAAATTGATATTGCACAGGAACTGCTGTGGTGCTGTAAACCACGGGAGCTGCATAAAGCAACAACTGCACAATAAAACCTAGTGCATATTTAACATCTCTGTACTGCACCGCCATAGCAGACAGTATCATCCCGATCCCAAGAGAGGTCATGATTAACTGGATCAATAGCAATGGTAAAATCACGAGTCCAAATCCCGGCATTACCCGATAATAAATCAATATCCCAAGCAAGACCAGAAATGAAATCAGGAAGTCAAGCAGCTTTGAGAAAATGGCAGCAAGAGGAAGGATCAGCCTTGGGAAA
>JBILPR010000313.1:0-5171 GCA_044373795.1 Algoriphagus sp.
ACATTGTTTTTTGTTTCCATGAACGAAAGATCTCGTGAAGAACTCAACAATCTTTTTCGTTTCAAACCTCTACCGTAGCAAAAGGGAGAATCAGTAAATAAAGTGTAGAACTATTTTAAAAAACGCTAAAAATACAAATGAAGACTAAAAGCTTGGTGATACCGGGCTTTGAAGCGGCTTTTTAAACTAATGTGTTAAAGGTTTATTTATCTAAATAACCGTCCTCTATTTTTCCTTTTGGCATATTTTACTCGATGCAGGTTGATCAAATCCTTAAAGCTTTTTTCATAGAATCTATCCAGTAAACCGGGAAGATATCGGGATGAAATCCCCAATTCTTTTGTGAAATCATTTACAAACAAACCTTGTATCAAGAAAATCTGATTTTCATCCAGCAGTTTGATCAATCTACCCTTCACCTCCAGCTCATTCAATTTTGAATTTCCAAAATCAAAATTATCCGGGGATGGAGATTTTTTGGGTTAGGAACCAGTAATTTTTTAGTGGAGGTGTAAGCTCCCCCGAAAATTAGGCCATTCAAAAGTTTACTTTTCACCCGATAAATCGAATTCATAAAAGCTTGCAATCCAGTCCAAAAAACCCTCTTGAATAGTAATCCATTTGTATTTTAGGTTACTATAAAACATGTATTCCCCTAACTTAAGGGTAGAACCATTTTTTTTTCCTACTTAGTTTCTTTGAGAGATTCGTTCTTTTGTTGGATTCAACTTCCAGTTTCCAGGTGGTGGAAGTTCAAAAAGTGATTGACAATCCCTCTGCTTTTCTCTTCACCGGGATGATAAGACGAAGATAAAACCAGCGTTTTTATAGGATTGAAATTGTTTTTTCAAATAGGCTTATCTAACCCATACCTGACAGCCAATTTTAAAATGTATGTCCACTTTTTTACCAAGAGATAAAAATCAAATGGGGAAATAGGCTCAAAATTTAAGTTGAGGCTCTCTTCTGTCTCCCGTCTTCCAACCGGATTTCAAGAGATAATTCGCTTAGTAGGAGAATAGCATATACCCATACGTTTTAAATCAAAAATCAGGTCAGTGAATCGGGAACCAGGTTCTCTTTTCCTTACATATTCATCGTTTGATTCATGAGCAATGAAGAGATTCTCTACACTTAGTGTTTAAAAATCGAAATGCTTCGAGATCCTCTTAAGACTCTGTTCAATCTCATCCTTTATCAACCAAATTCTTTCTTTCCAAAGGAAGTGAAATAATAAAAGTCGAGCCCTGGTTTTCGATGCTGGAAAAAGTCATTGTCCCCCTGAGATTCCTGACCAGGTCATTGACAATACTGAGTCCCAGACCAGTTCCTTTGATGTTACCCACATTAGATCCCCTGAAGAAAGTATTAAAAAGAAATTTAGTCTCTTCTGAAGGTATTCCTATCCCAAAATCTACGATTTGAACGTCAACAGATTTCTCATTTGGGATCATTTTCAAAATCGGTTTGGGCGATCCTTCGGGTGTGTACTTAATCGCATTTTCGATCAGGTTTCGGAAAACATGAATCAGGAGGGTCGGATCTGATTTCACCATAACAGGCTCAGACCCCAAATCAAGCTCTATTTTAGTTTCATTTTCATTCAAAGCAAATTGGTTGAATGCCAACTGGATTATCAGTCCTTTGATGTCCACATCGAGTTGATGGTAACCAAGTTTACCTTCGCTATTTTTTTCGAAAAGAATCACGTCAGAAATGATATTAGTCAGACGACTGAGCTGAACATGTATTTTTCTTATATGCTTAACCAAGCCTTCACGAGCATTCTCTTCATTGACCCCTTCAGAAATTATTTCCATCAAATCTGCTGAACTTTGCATCGTTGACAGAGGAGTTCGAAGCTCGTGCGAGGTCATTGAAATGAATTTGGATTTCAAATGACTGAGTTCAACTTCTTTTTCAAGGGCTATGTAGAGTTCTTTCAATACCAACTCTTTATCTGTACTATCCACTACGGTCAGGAGACAATAATCTTCAAACTGCTCTTCTACGATTGCAGTCAGTTGAGCATAAATCAGAGAATTCCCAATTCCAATTATCTTGATATCTAATGCTTCCTTGGATTTGCTCCTAAATGCTTTCTCCAGAAACTGATTGAATGCAGGTGTTTCTTTTTCAGGAATGAATCGGGTAAATGGTATATTCTTAAGCAGAAATCTTGGTTTTCCCAGCATTTTGGAACCGATCAGATTCATCGTAAGGATCGTTCCTTCCTTAGAAAGGGTAAAAAAACCGATGGGTGCAAAATCGTACAAGGAAGTGTACATCTGAGCAAGACTTTCTGATCGCTCCCTTGCCAGGGTCAATTCTTCATTTTGAAGTTTCAACTCAACTTGATGAACTTCGAGCTCATGGACAAGTCTTAAAAGGTCGGCTTCAGTCGGAGCCGGGTTGGTCTTAAAATAATTGCTTTTTAAAATCTCCTCCGCTTTTCTTCTAAGCTGATTAGGGTCAGACTGGTTAGTTGGGTCATAAATTCCCATGAAATTTAGCAAAGAGGGTAAAACTTGAATTAAGAAAATTTCGGTAGAAAATATAGAAATTTTTCAGAATCAAATTCTGTTTTAATAAAGAATTAAATTTTTATCAATCAGTTTTTTTAACAGAACCGTTCTTTTTTTTCTTCCAGGTGGTGGAAGTTCAAAAAGTGATTGACAATTCAGCTGCTTTTCTCATCATGGGAATGATGATGCGATAACAAAACCAGCGTTTTTATGTGATTGAAATCATTTTCTCAAATAGGCGTATTCAACTCATACTTGACAGGATGTTTTAAACCCGGGTTATGCATTAGGATCCGTAATGAGAGATAAAAATGCAAGAAAATCAAGCATTTAACGAATGAGGCATAGCACCGCTATGGTGAATGAGTTAAATGCAGCGAAGCGTTTGATTTTGAAGTATTTTGAGCTCGTAATAGGAAGTCTAATGCATATTTCGGGTTAAAATGTATATCCACTTCTTTACCAACAGATAAAAATCAAATGGGGAAACAGGCTCAAAATTTAAGTTTAGGGGTCTTACCTGTCTCCCAGCCGAATTTCAGGAGATAATTCGATTGGTGGCAGAATAGCGTATATCCATACGTTTAAATTAAAAATCAGATCAATGAATCAGGAGCCAGGTTCTCTTTTCCTTATATATTCATCGTTTGGTTCATGAGCAGTGAAGAGATTCTTTACACTTAGAGTTTAAAAATCGAAATGCTTCGAGATCCTCTTACGACTCTGTTCAATCTCATCCTTAAACAACCAAATTCTTTCTTTCCAAAGGAAGGGTAATAATAAAAGTCGAGCCTTGGTTTTCTTTACTTGAAAAGGTCATTTTTCCATCAAGCTTTCTGACCAGATCATTTACGATGCTGAGTCCCAAACCAGTTCCTTTAATGTTGCTCACATTAGATCCCCTGAAAAAAGTATTGAAAAGAAATTTAGTGTCATTTTGGGGTATTCCTATCCCAAAGTCAACAATCTGTACGTCAACAGTTTTTTCTTTCCGGATCATTTTTAAAATTGGTTTAGGTGATCCCTCGGGTGTGTACTTAATCGCATTTTCAATCAGGTTTCGCAAAACATGAATCAAAAGCGCCGGATCTGATTTCACCATTATAAGCTCATGGCCTAATTCAAGTTCTATTTTGGATTCGTTTTCTTTCAAGCCAAATTGATCAAACGCCAACTGAACGAGCAGGCGTTTGATATCCACATCAATCTGATTGTATCCAAGTTTGCCTTCGTTATTTTTTTCAAAAAGTACCACATCAGAAATGATTTGAGTCAGACGACTCAGCTGAGCATGGATTTTTCTAGTTTGTTTTACCAACCCCACATGAGCTTTCTCCTCTTTTACTCCTTCGGAAATTATTTCTATCAAATCCGTTGAGCTTTGGATCGTTGCCAAAGGAGTACGGAGTTCATGCGATGTCATTGAAATGAATTTGGACTTCAATTGAGTAAGTTCAATCTCTTTTTCAAGAGTTCTTTTGAGTTCTTCCAATACAAACTCCCGGTCTGTGACGTCTCGTGAAGCCACCAAATAAGACTTGAGTTTTCCCTGATCGTTATAAATGGGCTTCCAAAGCATTTCTAGCAATATTTCTTTTCCAGAAATCCCATGTTTAAGGGGGATGATAAATCGGGGATACTTGGTGAAGTCCGAATGTTTATCCGGTTTAAAATTAAATAAGCTGAAAAAGTCCTTTCCGATGAAGTATTCAGGCCTGAAGCCTGTCACTTTTTCCAGGGAAGGGGAAGCATAGATTGTTTTAAAATCCAAAGCATGCAGTGAAACTACGTCGTCAATATTTTCGGCAAGAAGTCTGTATAAACTTTCTGATTGATCCCTGGCAAGTTTCAATTCCTCGTTTTGAAGTTCCAACTCGATCTGATGAACTTCGAGCTCATGAACGAGTCTAAGAAGCTCCGTTTCAGTCGGAGCCAAATTCCTATTTGGAGATTTAGACTTTACCATTTCTTCTGCTTTACTCCGAAGTCGATTTTGATCTGACTGATCGATAAAATGCATTTTTTTCTGCGATTTAAAGCTTGGGTGGAGTTAAAAAAGAATGATTGGATTAGTAAGAATCGGTTTTTGAGAAGTTTCAATCCTCACTTCCAGACATTGGAATCATAAATGCAATAATCAAACCGTTAAATAATCGGACTAAACTTTAATCCATTGATTTTGTGTGCATTCGACAATATAACACTGAAGAATTCGAATTATTAAGATGTTCCTTTCCCGGAGCTTCCTTTTTCTTTTACTGATTTTTTTATTCTGATGTTTGCACACTCTGGGTCGAATATAAGACTGAAATGGCCACGAAAAGCATTATTGAACATTTTCAAAATCAGATTTGGCAGTTTTCATCTCCATCCGGGATATAACTATTTCTGCATCCTCTTCAATAATTGTCTGGCTAGTTCATCGCCTGCCCCACCCAAAACTTCTATTTCATACTTACCAAAGACTCAGCACGATTCGATACAACCTAATCCTAAATTGAATTTTTTTTCTGCAGCGATGATAGTCAAGGCTTTCCGCTGTCCTACTTCTCCCCAGACCAGCAAGTTTTTCCCCACTAATATGGGGAGCTTATCCAAGATAACTTTCAACATCGCTTTTACTGTAGGTGTCGATATTAAGAGATT
>JBILPR010000314.1:0-5161 GCA_044373795.1 Algoriphagus sp.
GGGTCTTTCCCATAGCTCTAAGAGATAGTAGGATTGGGAAGAGCTGTCTTTGTTCTTCCCTCCATAATCGGGGATGGGTCTTTCCCATACCTCTACCCTAAGAAAGCTACCATAGGATTTGGATGTAGAATAATTGTGCATATACTGTTGGTTTGATTTGCTTCAGTTTCGAGTTCCAGCGAACCACGAAAACAAATAAAATCTCAACAGACAGGGGAAAAAAAATTAGACTGGTTACAAGTGTCTTACATCCTAAATAAATCTTCTTACAAGTATATTACATCGCAAACTAAATCGCTTAAAACCAAACTCTTAAGCCTTCATTCAAGTTGTTAAACCAGAGTTAGAAACCCATGCAAATCCTGATCAGTATGGGTCAACCCCAGCCTTTTTCGAAGCCGAACTTTTGCCATATTCAAAGTAGGAATCGTCTGTCCAGTAATAGATGCGATTTCCTTGGTGCCCAAATTGAGTCGGATAAAAGCACAAAGCCGCTTTTCATTCAGGCTAAGCTGAGGGAATTCAGCCAGAAGGTTTTTGAAAAAATCCTGATGAAGGTTTAAAAAGGCCATTTCAAACTCTTCAAAAATTTTGTCCTCCTGAGAAGCTTTCAAATTGTGAATGACTCCCCGGATGACTTCTTGCCCTTCCTTGGTGGAGTTTTTACGATGAGCAACCAATTTTTCTACGGCCTCAGTGATCAGCTGATTTCTTTTCACTGCATATACCAGATTGGTTATAATCTGTTTGTCTTTTTCTTCCACTTGGGCTTGAAGCAATTTTTTATCCAGCGCTGTCTTTTCCATTTGAAGCTGAGACTCTATCGCTTCCAAAGTGATTTTGGAATATTTTTTCCGAAGGCGCAAAAAATAATACGAAACCGAGAAGGAAATAACAACTAAGACTGTCAAAAAAATAAAATACGTAATTTCCCTACTTGCTGATTTTTGACTAAGTTCTTCTTGCTTTATTTTGTATTTAGACTCAATTTCTTTGGCTAATAACTGTTGTTTGGCATTTTGCTGATTGATTTTTTCCAATAAACCCTGTTTCAACTCCAGAAAATATAAAGAAGAATCACTTTTACCTAATTCTTTGTATAAAGAAGCCAATTCACTGCTTGATACCTCCTGGATTATTAAAGCATCCATTGATTTGGCTAAATCATACGCTTTCCTAAAAAAAGAAACAGCCAAATTTTTATCCCCCTTTTTCTCATAGAGGATGCCAATATTTTTATAAGTTAACGCTATTCCAAATAAATCATTCTTCCTTTTCGGAAAATCCAATGACTGCTGGAAATACTTCATGGCATCCTCATAGTTTTTCATCCTCAGGTATACCTCACCCAGGTTATTATACAATAGCGGTAAATTCCCGTTTAAAGAAGGATTGGATTCCAGTATTTTTATCCCTTTTTCTAGGGTAATGTAAGCCTGAACAAAATCACCTTGCTCCCGGTAAATAATTCCAAGGTTGTTGTAAATAGATGAATAAGATTGAAAATCAAGGGATTGAGCACTGTCCAATAGATTTAAAGAATTAGTGAAATACTCCTGTGATTTATCAAAATCTCCTAAAAACAAATGCACCGCCCCCAGACCAATTTTAGCAGATAATAGATCAGTCAAATTTTTATTCTCAAACGTATCCAAAAGTTCAGAACTTTTTAGAAAGAACTCGGAAGCAGGATCGATCAAACCTATTTTAAAATAGACACTGCCATATTGATTCCATACCTTCACTGTCCATTCGGGCATATCCTCGGATTCAGCATAGACTCGTGCTTTATCGACAAATGACAATGCTTTTTTAAAATCACTCGTTGCAAAAACACGGGAAGAGTCCAAGAGTGCTAAAAAATAAGTCTCAGAATCTGGCCTGTCTTTTTTTTCCTTGGCAAAAGACTGATTTGTGCATAGAAAACAAAGTGACATTACATTTATTAAAAAGAAACCATAGGTTATCTTTTTTATAGGAATAAAAAGAAACATTAGTTGGTGATATTTTTATTAAATTACCAAAATATTGACCAACTTTAAATTTTAATTATTATTCCGGCAACTACTTAAGTTCTAATTTTATTACCGAAAGGTTAGGTTTTTTTTTTGCTTTGTGGCTATTTGAGTGATGCAGCTATGTTTTGTTAGTGGTTTTGGAAAATCTTACTCGTATCTCTAAGTTGGTATCTGAGTGGTTACAAGGATTTTAAAGGATGAAGTTTTGCCGAAAATACCTCAATCCTTTCGCTTCAAATCACTTAGCCAGGATTTTTGCCAGCCTATCGAATAGGTATTAAAATCCTGACCAACCCTGACATTGACTCCTGTGCTTACAGCGAATTTCAAAGAGCTCAACTTACCGGTTGGAATTACCGCGGTCATTCCGATCCGGGTGTTATCCTGCCTGTCATCATTGTAATTGCCGTCAAATGAGGAAGCCCCACCCACGTAATAGGTGCCGTCAAAGGCTACCCATAAAACAGGTTTTATATTGTAACTGAGGTGAAACTGAAACGCACCCATTGGCTCCTGTGAGCGAACTACTTCACCGGGATAGAAGGTTTTATTATCGGTGAAAAGCCAAAGGCCAGAGTAAAAATCAAGAAGCCATCTTTCTTTGATCGGTTGAGAAATCGCTAATTCCGGCCGGAAAGACCATCTGTTGGTCCCAAGATTAATGAGTTTATCGCTAAAAAACTGACCCGTTGGAATCACTGTGTTAAGGCTTAACCCGATGATGGTCTTTCGAGGAGCTTTCATCACTTCAGCCAGGTTTCCTGCAGGTGCTCCATGAACTAAAACAGTATACCTAAGTCTCATATCGGCCATCCCCGATCTGGTAATACTCCTGGCTTGGTCACTTACATCCCCAGAAACTTGTGCCCAGGAATAAGGTATTACAACCAACGCTTGTGAGCTAAGTCCGAAAAAATTAATAACACGGGAAACACCAAACGAAAGTGACTCAACATCAGCCTCAATATTCTTGATTGGCAAGGTAGGATCCGAAACAATCCCACCGTGAGAATAGGCAAATCCTGAAAAAACCGAGGTGGTCTTTAAAGGCAATCTCACGTAGGCTCTGGGATCTAAGTCCTGGGCAAAGGCCTCCCAAGTCAAAAGAAAAAAACCAATTATAAAAATTCTGAGCCTGAACATCCTGATTGTGGATAGTGGTCTAAAACGACTAAGTATTACAAAGATACAATTTCGATTATCTAATGAAAATACGCTTTAAAAAAGTTCAGTCGGTATTTACATCCTGCTTTTCGACCTAGTGAATTCCTGATTTAAGAAACTTGATTAAGAAAAAAAACAATCTAAATTATCATTTCCGAGGCAGTTTCATTTGCCCCTTTCGAACCTAAATGAAGCGAAAATCTCAGCTAAATTTACAAACCCTTCGATGGCTGGCTTTTTGTAAATGGCAATACGAATCCAATCAATTTGATTTGTAAATTCAGAAATAGTTTCGTTTTCTTGGTTTCACTTTTCAATTGCCTCCACCAAAAAATAATAATCCGATGAAAACCCCTATCTATCTCAGTCAGCTAGGACTAGCATTGTCTCTGATGTTCCTTTCAAGTTGCGCAGTCAATCCGGTAACAGGAAAAAAACAGGTCGTTTTTATGACCGAAGGACAGGAAATCGCTATGGGTCAACAATCAGACCCAGAAATAGTAGCATTTTTTGGACTCTACGATGATCCCGAATTGCAGAAATTCATCACTCAAAAAGGCAATGAATTAGCGGCTGTTTCACATCGGCCCAAACTAGCATACGAATTCAAAATCGTGGATTCTCCCGTAATCAATGCGTTTGCAGTTCCGGGAGGCTACGTTTATTTCACAAGAGGAATCATGGCTCACTTCAATAATGAGGCAGAATTTGCCGGAGTTTTGGGACATGAGACCGGCCATATCACCGCACGTCACTCCGTGATCCAGCAGCGTAACTCGATGCTGAGCCAGCTTGGACTGATAGCAGGAGTAATCCTGGTGCCGGAACTCACGCAGTTTGTGGAGCCACTCTCTCAGGGTATGCAGCTTGTGATGTTGGGTTTTGGAAGAGACGATGAGCGCCAGGCTGATAAGCTGGGAGTAGAATATTCTTCCCGAATTGGGTACGATGCTGCTGAGATGGCTCATTTTTTCGAAACTCTTGAAAGGCAAGGTGCCGGTACCGGAAGCGAGGAAATTCCGGAATTCTTATCGACTCACCCCTCACCTGCCGAACGGAATGTCACTGTTGCTAAACTAGCTGAAGAGTGGAAAAAGAAACTGGATTTGACTAATCCAAAAGTCAACAGAGAGAGCTACCTGAAGATGATTGACGGAATAGTTCTGGGCGAGGATCCCAAGCAAGGCTTCATGGAAAACAACATTTTTTACCATCCGGTCTTGAAGATAGAATTTCCGATACCTGCTGACTGGACTCTTCAAAATACACCTCAGCAAGTGCAGATGGCCCCAAAATCCGGAGACGCTTTAATGATGCTTTCATTAGCAGGAGGAACTTCTCTGGAGGAAGCAGGAAACACAATTTTGGAACAGTATAAACTTGAACTTGTCGAATCCAAAAAGGAAACCATCAATGGATTGCCAGCCTTGATCATGATCGCCGATCAAAAACAAGAGCAGGGAACCATTAGAGTACTTTCATCCCTGATTCAGTTTGAAGGAAATATTTACAGTATCCTGGGAATTACAGAAATCTCAAAATTTAGTGGCTATCAGAATACATTCCTTTCTACTATTCGAAATTTCAAAGAACTAAAAGATGCAGAAAAGCTGAACCGAAAACCTGACGTGGTACGAATCAAAACTGTGCCTCAGAAAATGACATTGCAAGCAGCTTTGCAAAGTTTCAATATGCCGAAAGAGCGATTTGAAGAACTGGCAATCCTGAACGGAAAGCTGCTCACAGATCAATTGAGTAAAGGAACATTGATTAAAGTAGTTGGAAAATAAGATGAGTTTTAAAAAAACTGAGCTTGGTCTGTGATGGATTGAAGTGTAGGAATTATACCAAGTATTTAAACCCGAAATATGCATTAGCAATTCTATTGCGGCCAGTAATTGCTTCAAAATCAGTCACTACGTTGCTGTTTTCGACTTCACCATAGCGGTGCTATGCCTCAGTCTCCAAACAGCCTGATT
>JBILPR010000315.1:0-5148 GCA_044373795.1 Algoriphagus sp.
TCAAAGCAGGGAAGGAATTTCAAGTTTTCACCGATATCCCTTTTAATAAATGTACTGATTGTCATGACGATACCCACGACGGTGCATTCGGTACTAATTGTACGAGTTGCCACAATGAAAACAGCTGGAGTTCTCTGAATAAGGGAAATACCTTCAACCATGGAATGACAGACTATCCGCTGGAAGGTCTTCATGCACAGGTGGATTGTAAGGAATGTCATACGAAAGGAAGCTTTATGACTCCGATTGATTTTACCAATTGTATCAATTGCCACGAGGATTATCACTTGGGTGAATTTGTAAGTGAAAATCCAGCGTCAGATTGCAAGGAATGCCATGAGGTTTCTTCTCCTTTCACCACCACACTTTTTGGCATCGAAAGACATCAAACAACTGATTTCAAATTGGATGGCGCACATTTGGCGACTGCCTGTTTCACCTGTCACGTCAGTGAAGAGCGATGGGACTTCAGGGATTTGGGTGAGAACTGTGTCGATTGTCACGAGAATATTCACAAGGACAAGATCTCTGAAAAGTATTTTCCGGAGGAAAATTGCACCATTTGTCATACGACATCTGACTGGGTTGCTGTCACATTTGACCATCAGTTGACAGGTTGGGATCTGGAAGGAAAGCACCAATCGGTAAGTTGCCGGGAGTGTCATTTTGCAGAGGATACTGACTTGACCGTTGCCGAGCAGAGTTTCCAATTAGAGGATAATACATGCGTAGCGTGCCATGAAAATGTGCACGGGGATCAGTTTAGTATGCAGGGGAAAACAGATTGTGTTTCCTGTCATAAGGTGGCTGAAAAATGGAATGTGGAAAATTTCAAACATAACGAAACCCTGTTTCCTCTGGAGGGAAAGCATGCCGTGATCGACTGCAAAGAGTGCCACAAACCGAAAGTATATCAGGATCAAGTAGAGCGAATAGAATATAAAATCCAAAAATTCGAATGCAGAGACTGTCATTCATCCTAATATTCGTTCTCGGGGTTTCAGCTGCTTATGCTCAAAATCCCCATGGAGAAAAACTGACCATTGACTGCAAGGCATGTCATAATTCAGGGAGTTGGCTTTACAATTCCAATGATACTTTATTTGACCACGACGATACTGGCTTCGCTTTGGAAGGCCAGCATGTGAGCACAGATTGTAAAAATTGCCACAACACTTTGGTCTTCGATCAAGCCGAAAATACGTGCGTTTCCTGTCATACCGATGTTCATAGCATGTCTGTGGGAGACGATTGCATCCGATGTCATGATGCATCCAATTGGCTGGTGGACGAAATCCCGGAACTTCACGAGCAAAATGGGTTCCCTTTACTGGGACAGCATCAGGTAGTTTCCTGCTCAGATTGCCATGTATCGGAAACCAATCTGAGATGGGATAGAATCGGTGCCGATTGTGTCACCTGTCATCAGGATGATTATACTGCCTCTCAGAATCCGAATCACATGGAGGCTGGATTCTCTACTACTTGCACAGATTGCCATGATGTTTTTGCCAACAGCTGGGGAGCGGAAAACTTTCACTTTTTCTTTCCGCTGACCGGCGGGCATGAAATCGCAGATTGTGCAGCTTGCCACGAGGGAACCAACTATTCTGCCGCATCACCTGATTGCGTTACCTGCCATTTGGATGATTTCAATGCAGTGACCACTCCCAATCACGTGACTTCCGGCTTTAGTCAGGATTGTACCACATGCCATGATATAGCAGCGTGGAGTCCCGCTGATTTTAGGTCGCATGACGATGAATACTTCCCGATCTATTCGGGAAAACATGCGGGAGAGTGGAACTCTTGTGTGGAATGCCATACCACTCCGGGTACTTATACCAGCTTCAGTTGCGTCGATTGCCATGAACACGACAATCCAACAGAGCTTGCCAAAGATCATGATGACGTCAGGAATTATATCTACGAAAGCAATGCATGCTATTCATGCCATCCCAATGGCGAGGAGGATTAACTGATTCCGGACATGAAAAATTCCTCAAAACTATTAGTTCTCTCTCTGATCTTCTCGGGTCTTCTGGCTGTCATTGAGTCAGAAGCTGCAGTGTTTTTTGCGAAAGATTCCATCAGTGGATCGGTAAGTTTCATTACCTCAGAGAATGTGTACCTCAAATTTGAAAACACCAAACAGCTGGTTCCTCTGGATACCATATATTCAGGATCTGTCGAAAATCTTGTCCCTTGCCTGATTTTGATCCAGAAATCTTCCGTATCAGTGATTGCAAAAAATATCGGCACTTGTAATCTGAAAGTGGGTGACAGGGTTTGGTATTTTTTTGAGGAAGCCCCGGTTGCTTCAAAAGAATCCCCAATAACCGATGTAAAAATTGTTCCGACAGTACTCCCTGTCGTATCAAAACCAGCATCCAAAGAGAAAAATGAACTCAACGGGATGATCTCCTTGAACAACTATTCTGTGATCGATCAGCAAGACTTTAACAGAAGGTCCATCGCGAGATTATCACTCACAGCAGATAAGATCAATGGCTCCAAATTTTCGTTCAGAACCTACTCGCGCTATCTTCAAAATACCGCCCAAAACGAAAGTGTGAAGTCGAATACCAATAAGTTTTTTCTCTACGAGTTTGCGGTGGATTATGATTTTGACTCGACCCTGAGTCTGACAGTCGGGCGATTTATCAATCCCAAAATGATGTCTGTGGGTGCGATTGATGGCTTGAAGCTTCAGAAATCATGGAGATCTGTCTTTGTGGGAGCGATTGTGGGCAGCCGTCCTGATCCCTATTCTTATGCCCTGAATACGAATCTGATTCAGTACGGAGCCTATGCCGGCGTATATCATACCAAGAGCCATTCAAGTTTTACCAACCTCGGAGTTATCAATCAAACTAATTCAGGATTGACCGATCGGAGGTATTTATATCTGCAGCATCAGAGTTCTCTGGGTTCAAAAGTCAACCTGTTTGGAAGCTCCGAACTAGACCTTTATAGCAAAGATTCCATGGGAAACTCTCAAAATGAAACGAGACTGACCAATCTATTCTTCTCGATCAATTACCGACCTATCAGAACTCTGACCCTGATGGCGTCCTACGATGTCCGAAAAAATCTGATTTTGTATGAGAGTTTTGCGGAAGAGCTGGATCGCTTGTTGAGGGATGACCCTTATCGGACAGGCTTAAGATTCAGAGCAAATTATCGTCTGACAAAAACAGTTTTCGCAGGTTTTGCAATAAGTCGGCGACTGCAAACTGACAGCAAAAATGAGTTCTCCAATCAAAGTCTCTTTTTGAATTTTTCTAAAATCCCCTGGATTGGAGGGAGGATAAATACGTCGATTAGTACCAATAAAAATTCATTCCTTCTCTATAATTCTGCGTCAATCAGGTATTCCCGGGAGTTTTTGGAAAATAAACTATCTCTGACTCCATTCTTCAGGATCTTAAACTATGAATACATAGACAAAGAGATTGATCAGATCTATCAGACTTATATGGGGGTAGATTTTAATTATGATTTCTCCAGAAAGTTAAGCCTCAGAGCTCTCTACGATTATTCCATCCGAAGCAATTCAGGATTTCATCGATTTAATGTGAACATAACTCAACGATTTTGATATGTCGATTCGTAAATTAATTCTCGGGATTTTCCCGCTTATTCTGCTTTTAAGTTGCTCAAGTCCCCAACGAATAGAGCCTGTGACAGAGCAACCTGCTGAATCAGAGTCGGGGGAGCTTTTTAACATGGTACCGAATACCGTGGATGGTCCGGCTTCATCGACGGATTGGAAAACTGTCACCGTAGAGGAAGTGCTGAACACTCAGAAATATTCCTATTTGAATGTAAAAGATGCAGGGGATTCTTATTGGCTTGCAACTTTGAAAGATGAATTCACGAAAGGTATGGAGGTGAGCTATCGGGGTGGCTTGCTCAAAACAAATTTTAAAAGCATCGAATACGATCGGGTATTTGAAAAACTCTACCTCGTTTCAGAAATCCGATCATCGGGCGAGGCCTTGACTGCTACCGAACCCGTTCCTTCGGCTGGAAATGCATTGCCTTCCAAACCTAATTTGGAAGGAGTAACAAAGCTTTCCGATATCGTTGCAAATCCTGAGAAATTCAAAAACAAAAAAGTCAAAGTCTACGGCGAAGTCACCAAAGTAAACCAAATGATCATGGACCGAAATTGGCTCCATATTAAGGATGGCACGGCAGATAAATACGACTTTGTACTGACTTCTCAATCCAGCGTTCCGGTTGGCCATTCAGTCTTATTCGAAGGTGTTATCTCCATTGACAAGGATTTTGGAGCGGGATATTCCTATCCAATCCTCTTGGAAAACGCAACTTTTGTAAAGTAATGAATCGCGTTTTAACTATTCTTTCGAAGATTTCGGGCAGACTTTTCAATACCTCTGCTGCGGGATTTTATATTCTTGTTTTTGCGATAGCAATAGGCGCAGCGACGTTTATTGAAAATGATTATGGTACCAGTGCTGCCCAAAAACTGGTTTACAAAGCCACCTGGTTTGAGATTCTATTGGCCTTGTTCTCGGTGACACTTGTAGTAAATGTCATCAAATATCGAATGCTCCAAAATAAAAAATGGGCAAATTTTTTATTCCATATTGCCATGGTCATCATTATCATAGGAGCTGGGATCACGAGATATTTCAGTTTCGAAGGTGTCATGCATATTCGGGAGGGCGGGACTTCCAATTTTATTTATTCCAGCGATGCCTACCTGAATTTTGAAGCCCAGACCGAGGGACAAAAATTCCTTTTCGAAGCTCCCATTTTGGTTTCATCACTTGGAGCGAATGATTTTGACGAGGAATATCTGATCGGCAATAAGCTGGTAACAGTGAAGGTGAAAAACATCATTCCGAATCCAGCGCAAAAGATCGTTGAAAGTCCCGAAGGTGCCCCGGTCCTGAAAGTTGTCTTTGGCGGAGGTTCCGGAAGAACGGAGTATTTTCTGCAGTATGGAGAGCAAAGGATGATCAACGGGGTTTATTTCAATTTTAGCGATTCCCAACTCTCCGATGCTTTCAATATCTATTACCAGGGAGGAGGGCTGAAAATCAAAACCAATACCCGTGTTTCCGAAACAGTCATGCGGGACAGGAGTGAAAGCGTTCTCGAGCCTTTTACCGAATA
>JBILPR010000316.1:0-5094 GCA_044373795.1 Algoriphagus sp.
AGCCTGCAAGATTTTGACTCCCTGCGGAATATCTGAAGAGAGATACGAAAAGTCTGAAACTGCCATCGTCCCTCTTGTGTCGAGGGCATTATATCGTTTTTCCTCAACAGCTTGGTAAGATCCCTTTGTCTGTATATCTGCATTGATTTTTCCAGCCATTGTCACATCTTCAATTGGGAAAATGGCTAAGATTTTTGCCAGATCAACGGTTCCTTTTATGGCGCCGTCCCAATTTAGTTTGTCAAAATCAGAGATTTTCATCCGGCCTGCAAGTGCCTCATTTTCAAGTTCAAAACCAAAGGTGTTCAAGTCCACCACGAAACCATCCATCTTTCCGCTGGTGTTGAGGACAGTTGCGATGACTTGTAAGTCTTCAATGGGAGCCGGAAAATCCGAACTTTTCACATAGCCATCGGTGAGCAAAAGTTTTGCATCTATGGCAGGAATGATTTTGGCAATTGAGTCGTATTTGCCTTTTGCTTGCGCATTTATATCCAAAACCCCTTTCAGCGTCATTCCCTCTATGGGAAAAATCGAAGTCAATTCTTCAAGATTCAGTTTCCCGATCAGAGCACCATCGATTTCATAATCCAGCAAATTGGCTAGAAAAAGGCGACCCGAAATCGGATTGCTGCCAAAATCAAGGTTGAATGCCGGGATGTTAACAGAAGTATTGTCAAGATTATCTGTTGCATTTTTGATTTGCATGTCCAGATTGACATTGTTGACAGGTCTCGGAAGATCCGGATATTGGAACATTCCGTCGGCAATGTTGAGAGAGATGTCAAATGAAGGAAACTTTTCGTCATTGTAGATTCCTTTGAAAAACCCTTTGAAATCCATCGTTCCGGAGGTTTTGAGAGAAGAAAAATCGGCTGTGTAAATTCCGGGAACCAGAGAAAGGATACTCTTGAAGGTATTTTCTTTGCCTGCGAAAGCCAGGTCAAATTCAATATCATCGGCAGGCATTGCTATGAATCCGGTAAGGTCAAAAAGAAAATCATTGATAGCGAAACTGCCTTCCCCAAAAGCAAATTTCATTTTCTCCATATCTACATTCAGGACAGTTTCTCCTTTGAAGTTTTTGTTTTGGAGATAATTGACATCCTCGTAGGTAAGATTTGAAATCATTGCTTCCAACTTCAAAGGCAAATCATAAACATCTGCTGTAAATTCCCCTTTTCCTTCTCCTTTTATGTCGCCGAGGGCTAAGAGAATTTTTTGCTGGCGATCATCATAGACCATGTCAAGATTTTTGACTTCAATCAGGTCAACTCCGATTTTGAAATTACTTTCGGCAACCTCCTTTTCATCAGTTGGGATCGTGATATCATAGTTAGCCGATCCGTCTTCAAGAATTTTCACGTAGAGTTCTCCACCGTCAAGGAGAACACCCGTCAACTGAGGAGAATCGTCAAAAAGCACTGAGCTCAGATTAAAATCTATACGCAATCTCTCGAGCTGGACAAGTGTATCATTTTCGAAGGGAGAATTGCCCACAATCCCAAAGTCTGCGATGGAAGCGGAAATGTTTGGAAACCGTCTGAAGAGACTCAGGCTGATATTATCGTAGTCGTAATAAACCTTTGCATTAACGGATTCTGCTATTTCGGTATCTATCCGTGCAAGGATTTTCCCTTTGAAAATAAAGGGGAGGGCAATCAATGAAACAATCAAAAAAGCAAAGACTCCTGAAACGATGATCCACCTCTTTTTCATAAACAATTTGGTTTATTCATATCGGGGTAACGGCTGAAGTAAGTATTTGATTCATAAGGTTCACCCGAATTGATCAATTTTAACTTGGCAGACAAAGGTCAGCAATTAAATTAGTTTCTGAGAAAAATCACTTTTTAGTCAGATTTGAATCTTTCCCGACTCCATTTTTCTTTTATTGCTGGCGCTTTATTCCCTATTTTGATCCTTGATGAACACCGAAAAGCCACTCCTCAAAACAGAAATTCTGGCAGGGATTAGTACTTTCCTCGCCACCTTTTACATCATCATTGTCAATCCCGCAATTCTCTCTGCAGCCGGCATGCCTTTTTCCGGAGTGTTGACAGCCACGATTCTGGTTTCTTGTTTCGGCAGTTTGATGATGGGACTCTATGCCAAAAACCCGATTGTCGTCGCTCCCGGCATGGGCATCAATGCATTTTTCACGTACACAGCGGTGATGGGTTTCGGACTGACGTATCAGGAAGCGCTTGGGGCCGTATTCTGGTCGGGTGTGATCTTTCTGGTGCTTTCATTTTTCAAGACGCGCGAAAAAATCATCCATGCCATTCCGCCTGCTATTCGACATGCAGTATCTGCCGGGATCGGACTATTCATCTGCTTTATCGGATTTCAAAATGCCCATTTTATTGTCGACAATGCGGCTACACTGGTCAGCATGGCTCCTTTCAAAGATCCGATCAGCCTGACTTTTCTTGCGGGACTTTTGCTTACAGGAGTGCTGATCAGCAGAAAAGTTTCCGGTGCGATTATCTACGGAATTCTCTTTACAACCGCTTTGGCTTGGCCGATCGGAAGATTTTGGGGAGATGCTTCCGCGATCAATTTTGGAGTGTCAACTTTGGTGAATTTTACCGGATTTTTTGCCTGGCCGGATTTCAGTCTGGTCTTACAGGCCGATATTTTGGGTTCGCTAAAGTATGCCTATCTGCCGGTGATTTTTGTGTTCACCTTCACGATCCTCTTTGACGGAATATCCACGTTTGTCGGATTGGCGGAAGCTTCCGGACTGAAAGATCCGGATGGTAGTCCCCGAAATATGCGCAAATCGCTGATGACAGATTCCCTCGCGACGCTCTTCGCCGGATTGGTGGGAAGCAGTTCGGGCACTGCCTACATCGAGTCAGCTGTCGGAATCGAGGAAGGAGGGCGCACCGGAGCGACGGCAGTTACGGCCGGATTATTATTTCTTCCTTTTCTGTTTTTCTCACCATTGCTTTCGGTGATTCCTTCCGTGGCAAGTTCGATCGCCTTGGTTCTGGTGGGATCGTTTATGATTCTTCCACTCACCAAAATCAACTGGGGAAAACCCGACGAGGCTATTCCATCTTTCCTCACGCTGGTGCTGATTCCGTTCACGTACAGCCTCTCAATCGGCATTTCATTTGGGTTTCTCAGCTGGACAGTTATTAAACTTCTTTCTGGCAAGAAAGCCGAAATCAATCCAATTTTAATCATCATCACTGTACTTTCTCTATTATTCTTATGGCTGTAAAAAAGCTTTTGCTGGTACTTCTTCTCTGTTCATTTTCTTTTGTCTCAGCTGCGCAAAGTATCGCGATCATGGGCGCTTTGGATCAGGAAATTGCAATCCTGATTGACTCGATGGGGAGAAACAGGAAAGTAACCAAAGGAGGAATTGATTTTTACAAGGGGAAGCTGAAAGGGAAAAAAGTAGTGATCCTGAAAGCCGGCGTGGGAAAAGTAAACGCTGCCTACAGCACCGCAATTCTCACCCAAAACTTCAAACTCAGCTCTTTAATTTTTACCGGAGTTGCCGGAGGATTGGACCCGGAAGCATTGCCAGGCGACTTGGTGATCGGAGAAAAACTCGTCCAATATGACTTCGGGAAAGTGGATTCCCTGGGTTTTGAAGTTTCCCCATTCCGCAAACTTTCGGGAGGCTCTCATGAGGAATTGTATGTCGTGTCGAATGCTCGATTGGTTGGGATCAGTCAGGAGGCAGCGAAGCGAGTTGAGTTTTTACCAATTGCCAATCGGCAGCCCAAAGTCTTTTCGGGAGTGATTGCCACCGGGGATATTTTTGTGAGCAGTAATGAAAAAGCAAATTGGCTTTACACCGAGTTTGATGCGCTGGCAACGGAAATGGAAGGTGCCGCAGTCGCACATATTTGTCGGACGCTTGGGATTCCTTTCATAGTCATTCGCAGCTGCAGCGATAATGCCAACAACAACGCCCGACTAAACTTTAATCAGTTTGTCGGACCGGCCTCAGAGAATTCTGCCAGATTGGTTTTGGAGATTTTAGATGGAATGGAGAGTCCTCTTTTCCCGTAATTCACTTTTCCGAAAGCAGGTTTCCGCAGGATTCAGCCAATAGAAATTCTGCCTATATTGGTTTTCAAGTAAATAATCTCTTCAATAAACCCACCCTTATTCACGAATGCAATACCGCAGATTAGGAAAGACTGAAGAACAAGTTTCCATCCTGGGTTTTGGAGCCTCACCCATGGGAGATGTTTTCGAAGTTTCTGATGAACAGGATGGAATTCGGGGAGTTCATTATGCCCTTGACCATGGCGTTAATTTCTTTGACGTGGCGCCTTTTTATGGGTTGACCCTGGCGGAAACCCGTCTGGGGAAAGCCCTGGAAGGAAAGAGAAATCAGGTTTTCCTCGCCACCAAATGCGGGCGATACGGCTTGCAGGATTTTGATTTTTCGTACAATCGGATATTGAAAAGCATTGATGAATCGCTTCTGAGACTGAAAACAGATCGGGTGGACTTGATTCAGCTTCATGATATTGAGTTTGTCGAAAAATCCCAGGTGCTCAACGAAGCCATTCCCGCCATCCAAAAAATCATTGAGTCCGGCAAAGCCCGGTTCTGGGGAATCACAGGTTTGTCAGTTCGCTACCTGGCAGAAATCGCAAGACAGACAAATCCAGATACAGTTCTCTCCTGGGCGCATTACAATCTGCTCGAAGACGAAATCAACACTGAACTCGTTCCTCTTTCGAAGGAAATGGGTTTTGGGCTGATGAATGCGGCACCTTTGCTCCAGCGGATTTTGTCTGATCAGCCTCTTCCTGCCTGGCATCGATCGCCTCAACCGGTGAAAGATACTCAGCCAAAGTTGGTTGAGCTTTGCCAAAGTTATGGAGTGAAACTCAGCGATGTCGCGCTCCGCTACGCGATGGATCATCCGGATATCGCTACGACAATTATTGGGATGTGCGATCTCGCGACGGTGAAGCAAAATATCAGCGTGCTGGATTTCAGGATTCCGTCAGGTCTTCTGGAAGAAATAGAAACCCTCGTCGCTCCCGTTAAAAATCAAATGTGGTTTGAAGGGCGAGAGGAGAATAACCTTTGAAAAATTGATAGACCATGGTC
>JBILPR010000063.1:0-17101 GCA_044373795.1 Algoriphagus sp.
AAATCCATCGGGCTTTCGGATGCGCAATTTCTATGCGAGTTTTTGGCGAAAAAGAATTTGATGGATTTATCCGGATAGCTTGCAGGTTTCAGTAAGTCCGGAATTAATAAACCTTATTTGGTCCAACTTAACTTTTACTTAGACGGTCAGTAATTCTTAAGGTTTCAGACTTCGAATAACTGATATTTTTCTAATTTAAACCCTGTATTGATTTCTGAATTCAAATAAACCCCAGCCTATGCGATCCATTTCTTCTTTAATTCTGATTTTAATTCTGACTGTCTTTTGGGCATGTTCACCATCAGCAAAACCCGAAGCCCAATTCAGGATTTTACCGAGCCCTTCTTCTTTTGAAATCACTGCAACTTCAAACCTGAAAGAGGAAGATTTACGGGATGCTTTCGAGCAGGCCAAAACGCAATTCATCTCAGGGAAACCTTTGGCAGAATTGCAAAATGAGGGAATAAGTTTTTCACTGGATACTGAAATGGAAATCAAGCATGAGGGATACACCCTTCAGATTTCGGATGATAAAGTTGAAATAAGAGCCTCGACTGAGCAGGGACTTTGGTATGGTTTGATGACCCTCGGGCAACTTTTGGAAGATGCGCGCGATCAGAGAACAGCACTTCCGGTTTGTACCGTAAAGGATGAACCCGCTTTGGCTTATCGGGCGATCCACCTGGATGTGAAGCATCACCTGGAGAAAAAAGAATATTACTACGAGATGATGAACAGACTTGCTGGCATGAAGATCAACGCTATCATTGTAGAAATTGAGGATAAACTCGGCTATCAGCTTCAGCCAAAAGTTGCTTCTTCAGATGCCTTTTCAATCGAAGAATGGAAGGAAATCAGCGATTATGCAATGGCAAGAAATATCCGAATCAGCCCGCTGGTTCAGGGTTTGGGGCATGCTTCTTTTATTCTGAAGCACGAGCAATTCATTCCCCTGAGAGACGATCCCGAGAGTGATTGGGCTTTTAACCCGCTTAATGAAGAAACTTATAAAGTTCAGTTTGACCTGTATGAGGATGCGTTGAAGGCTTTTCCTTTTGCAAATTACCTGCACGTGGGAGGCGATGAAGTACATACGACCGGAAGAAACAGCGGGAAATCTCCCTTGGAGTTGCAGCTGATCTGGCTAAACAGGGTGAGTGAATATGCTGCTTCAAAAAACCTGACCCCGATCTTTTGGGATGATATGCCTTTGCAAAATGCAGGGGTTTACCGATCGATTTATGACAGTAAACTGACCAAAAATCAGGTGGACAGCATCTGGGCAGCGAATGAACCTAACCTGACTAAGTACATCGATCTTTTTCCGAAAAACTGCGTCTACATGCGCTGGAACTATGATATGCCTGAATCCCCTGGAAATAACCGTGCGATTCAGTGGTTTACTGATAATGGGTTTAAAGTAATGGGAGCAACAGCAGGACAAACCCGCTGGAATCTTATGCCGCAGGATCAAAGCAACAACAATAACATCAGGGATTTTGCGCTGATATCTATTCGGAATAAGGCAGACGGATTGCTGCTCACACTTTGGGACGATGACTCACCGCACTTTGAACTGTATGGTCGCGGAATAGCCATCTTCGCAGAATATACCTGGGCCGGAGAGAAGCGAAATACTACGGAACTTCAGGCTGCCTATAGACACAGGGCCTTCGGGCCGGATCTGGCTTTGGAAGAATTGGAGTTTATTGATTCATTGGAAGGGTCGGTTGCTTTTTGGAAAAATGCCTTGCTGGATTCAAAAGATCGAAACGATCTGAGGAAAATGGAAAACCCGTTGGAGCAGGGTTTGATCAGTATGCCGAATCCTGACTCTGCCGGAACCTGGACGGAAAAGTACAAGGAGAAAATCGCCAAGGCTGAGCAAAATCTTGCGAAAGTGAACTCAGTTCTTCAGAAAATAAGTGAATCCAAAAAGCTCGCTATCAGAAATACCTACACGCTTGACGTGTATGAGCAAGTGGCAAAGTCTGTTCAGTTTTCCAATCGTGCCTTAATGACGCTTGCACAACTCGATCACCCAAGCGGAGAAGAGCGAAATAAAGCAAAAGCAAAACTGGCCGGAATGGAGGAAGAGTGGAAATCGATTCAGTCAGATTTGGAGGCCGTCTATGGCAAAACCCGATCTCTGGATAAATCTGCCGACTACATTTTGGATCAGGATCATCACCGACACCTGGCCAATCAGGCGGTAAAGTTCACAGATTGGCAGTTTTACGTGGAGGATCTTTTCCTGAAAAAGATAAAGGAGTAAGATGCTTCGAAAAAGCTCCTCTTGATTTCAAATCTGGGGAGCTTTTTTTAAAACTCTGAACCCGCTGGAAGTGTCGTCACTCCGTCAACATTAAAAAAAATAGAAAACATAAGTTTTTTGATTTTTTCGGTCTTGCGGATAAGGATATTTTATAAAAAACTGGATTTATTGGGCAGCTTTCGGTGAGTCGAACTATTTCGTGTTAGGTAATGCCCCTGGGATTTATAGTTTTTAAACCACGGATTAAACCGTTAAGAAAATGGGTTAGTTCTCGAAGTGAAACGAGAGAAATCCATTCATTTTTAGGGTTGATCAAAGTTTTAAAATCAAATAGCCAAGAATTTTTCATTTACTCCCGGACTCAGCCTATTTGAAATAAATAACCAGGAATTACGGTCTTGGGTTACTTTTTGGCTTCAAAAAGTGACAAAGGGAAAAACTGCGAGGAAGGATTGAAGTGCAAGGAAAGGTTGACTTTTCATGAAGAGTCTTTTTATTTCCAGATGGAGAGGCATTTTTTTTAGCTAAAAATAATTTTTGATTAGTGGGTTTGTGCAGATTCAGATTGCAAAACCCCAAAAACTCCTTAACCCAAGCTCACATCCAAAACCATCATGGTGGCAAAACCAATCATCACCCCGATGGAAGAAAGATCAGTTTCATCTCCGATTTGAGATTCGGGAATCAACTCCTCAACTACGACAAATATCATTGCTCCCGCAGCGAATGAGAGCGCATAGGGTAGAAGGGGTGCAATGCTGATTACTAATATTGCTCCAAGCACCCCGGCGACCGGCTCCACAATTCCGGAAAGCTGACCAAAGAAAAATGCCTTTCTCCTGCTGAATCCTTCTCTTCTCAAAGGAATCGAAACGGCAGCACCTTCGGGGAAATTTTGCAGACCTATCCCGATAGCCAGCGTAACCGCACCAGCGAGGATTCCAATATCAGGATTGCTTGCCAGGGCCCCGAAAGCCACACCAATCGCCAACCCTTCCGGAATATTATGCAGGGTTATAGCCAAAACCAATAAAACACTCCTGCTCCAGGAGGTTTTAATTCCTTCCGATTTGTCAATATGAAGTCGGCTGTGTAAGTGAGGGAGTATTTTGTCAATTATAAATAAGAAGGCTCCGCCCGATAAAAAACCTACCACCGCCGGTACCCAGCTTCTACCCGGATTTTTCAATTCCTCCATCTCGATAGCAGGGCTGAGAAGAGACCAGAAACTTGCTGCAATCATGACACCTGCAGCAAATCCCAACATCAGGTTCAGGATTCGTTGATTGATGGTTTTGAAAGGGAATACCAAAGCTGCTCCTGCAGCCGTCACTCCCCATGTGAAAAGCGTGGCAAATAGCGCTAGCAAAACCGGGTCAAACTCAAGCAGATATTCGAGATTCATGGGTTGAAAAGCTTAGACTTTGAAAAGTTACTTATTAAAGAATTGCTTCATTCCTTAGGTCGCCGGAAGTGTCGCCACTCCGGCATTGTTAAAACCGTGAGTAAAACACTCACTTCGCCGAAGACTTTGTAATACTACTCATTAAAAAATGGCTTCATTTCCTGATGAATTTCCTCCCTGAGGGTTTTGAGTTTCAGTGCGTATTCCTGAAGTTTTTTCTCATTATCGGTTTTGGGAATCCAAGGCTTCACTTTCTTCGGTTCACCTTTTTCATCCACAGCCACAAAAATGATAATGCAGTGGGTCTTTTTTTCAAATTTCTTCTCTTCGAAACTCCTGGAATAGACTTCCACCATAATATGGATACTGGAGGTTCCGGTGTAAATGACCGCACAATCAATCTTAATCACCTCACCGATATTGATCGGTTTGTAAAACCGGATGCCGCCGACATAGACCGTCACGCAATAACTCTCGGACCAAGTCCGGGCGCAGGTATAGGCTGCCTGGTCGATCCATTTCATCACCGAACCTCCATGGACTTTTCCTCCAAAATTGACATCGGATGGTTCGCTGATGAATTGAAAAGATGTTTTTTGCGGGGACATGATTTTTTAGGGTTGCAAGTTTGAGTACTGCGAAGCTAGGTTTTTATTTCAAAAGGATGTTTTGATACTTTTCATAAAGTCCGCTGAATAGGAAATGGTGAATTCTTGTTGTTTTTCAGATGAAATGACCATCCTATTACCTGCCAGCACGGTTCAGATGAATCTAAACAAGGAATGATTTCCACCTTTAATCCTATTGCTGAGAATCCGTATTTAGCAGAGAAAAACCAGGGCAAGCACTGCTGTGATAAAAATCACACCATACCCCAGATAGAGATCTTTTCTCAAGGTCGGACTTCCGGCCCAGATTCCAATCCCCATTTTCACCAGCGTATTGGAGATTGTTCCGATCAAAACTGCAACGGAAGCAACAGATAAATCCAGCCTGACACCGGCTAATTTAGAAACAGAAATCGTAATGGCATCGATATCAGAAAGGCCTGCAATTGCACTTGAAATCAGGATTCCTCGCTCGCCCAGATTCTCGTTTGCATAGCTCACCACCAGCAAAATAACGGTGTAGACCAAACCGAAAACTAAAGCGCCTACCAGGTCCAAAGGTTTTCCTTTCGGGATTTCAGCATCAAAAACCTCCTTTTTCCCTTTGGTAAAATACAGGTACAACGTAATTCCGATCGCAGCGAGGAAGACCAAAAAGATCAGGAAAAACAATTCGTTGAAAAGGGATTTATTGAAGATAAAAGTCCAGATAAGAACCCGAATGATCATAATGGAAGAAGCGGCTAAAATAGCTATAGCGCAACTATGAGAGATCGCCTCGCTTTCTTTGCTTTTTTTGGCAAAAACCCAGGTAACCGCCGTGCTCGAAATCAATCCTCCGACGATTCCACTCAGGAGGATTCCTTTTTTTGTTCCCAGAAATTTCATCAGAACATATCCAACCAATCCTAACCCGGAGGTTAATACGATAACCCAACCGATTTCCCGGGGATTCAGAATATCGTAAGGGCCGAAGGCTTCGTCAGGAAGAAAAGGGAAAATCAGAAGAGCCAAAACTACATACCGGATGAAATCATAGAGTTCGTCTGTGGTGATTTCGCCTACGATGAAGTGAAGCTTGATTTTGGCGGAAAGTATGACTACGACCAGCACGGTAATCATCAGGCTGAGTTCGACGATCCCGAGAAAGGCCATTGTCCCCAGCACAAAACCAATCAGGGCCGTGAATTCTGTGGTAGCACCGATGTCACCTTTCATCGACGTGATCCAATAGGAAACGCCGGTCACAATGGCTACAGAGAGGAGAATCCCAAAGTACACCAAAGGAGAAAGCAAGAAGTAAGTCAATCCGGCCATGAAGCCAAGGAGCACCACAAAAATAAAGGTTCGGATGCCGGCAAACCCCGGAACTTTCTCTGCCAATGCAGCATGCTCTCGCTGCATGCCGATGATGGCTCCGATTCCGACAGCCACCAACAATCGGATCATGAATTCACCCTGGGTGAGTTGGAAGGAATCAGTATCAATCAGGAATTTTTCCAAGGGATGAAAAGAAGATGATGAATCAGACCTTTTGCTTAAGGTAAATCTATTGAATATTGAGATGAGTTAATCCTCCATCGAACCTAAATGGAATGAAATGGGGATATTTTTTATGACACGGAGAAACACGATGGAAGTCCACTGGGCAATGGCGGGGAGTTTCATAGAGGTATTTTTGGGAGTTTTTCGCCCCTTTTCGCCCTTTGATTCCCCAATCAGTCCCTGCTGAAAAATGAAAAAATGCGTTTAATGTGTTTTTAGGATGGTTGAATGAGTTTGGCTGGAATTTTCGGAGTGTATGAACTATGAAAAATAAGGCGCTCTCTTCTTTTGAGTGTGTTTTATTTGGCTTTTTTCAATTCTTTTACACAAGTTCAAAACATTATTAAGGACTAGGTGTTTCATCCAAAACATTTAATCAAACCACACTTCACAATGAAAAATTTAAGAATCTTATCACTTGCATTTGCTGCTTTCGCCGCTTCATTCGCAGTAGCTTGTAGCAATGCTCCAAAAGAAACAGTAGAAGAAACAGTAGTTGTTGAGGAAGCTGTAGTTGAGGCTCCGAAAACAGTTGTTGACATCGCAGTTGGATCTCCTGACCACACTACTCTTGTAGCTGCAGTTACTGCTGCAGGTCTTGTTGAGACGCTAAGCGGAACAGGCCCTTTCACGATCTTCGCTCCAACTAACGCAGCTTTCGCAGCGCTTCCGGCTGGAACAGTTGAGAACCTATTGAAGCCTGAAAACAAAGAAACGTTGACTGGTATTTTGACTTACCACGTAGTAGCTGGTAATGTAATGGCAGCTGATTTGACAGATGGTCAAATTGTAAAAACTTTGAACGGTCAGGACTTGAAAGTGTCTATCAAAGACGGTAAAGTAATGATCAATGGCGCTAACGTAACTGCTGCTGACCTTGCAGGTAGCAACGGTGTAATCCACGTAGTGGATTCAGTTTTGATGCCTAAATAAGTTATAGTTGTTTAGAGTATCCAATAAAAACCTGCCAATTGGCAGGTTTTTTTTTGCTTATTTTGAATTGTCTGTGAAGGGATACAGACCATTCAAAATAAGGAGTAAAGTGTGGCCTAACGCGCTGGGACCTGGGTAGCAGGAGATGAACTTTGGTTTGTGTAATTTCTGAATCAGAGATCCGGATTTTAATTTTTTAATCAACCTTATTTCGATCCCAAGGCTTCTCCTTCAAAAGCGATTCCCTGCCAGCCGGACTCCATGAAATTGCGAATGTTTTGGTGGTCTGTTCCTTCGGGGTTTTGGAGCACGTCCTTCCGGTAGTAATCTCCGAAAAGGTTCAAAGTCTGTTCCTCCGTCAGATTCTGAAGCTTTGCAAACGAAAATATCTTACAGCTTCCGTTGTTTTGGTTTTCTTCATTGACGGTTTTGCCATTTGTAAAGCGGGTAGGAGTGAAGGAGTAATTTTTATCGATATGGGAAATTACTTCAGCAAAACTGAAGGATTCCGATTCAGTTTTAATTTTTTCGGGAAGATTCATGAGGGGATGTGGGTGATTGATTTTTTAGAATTAGTAAAAGAAGTGAAAAGCCAGAAGATAAGTTATTTCAGGTGGAGTGAAAGAAACCTTCGCAGAATAATGGTTTTTTCAATCCCCAAAACTATACTATGTATGTCCGAATCTTGCCACTAGTTCATTTAAAACTATTGAAAATTCCGGAAAACGTAAGTTTGCTGATTTCCTCGATCTTAAATCTTATGTCTTAAATCTTACGTCTTGCCTCTGACCTGCCAACTGTTTAAATCTTCTTCGAATCCAGTTCCGGCGCGGGTGGCAAGCCTGTCACTTCCAGGATTTCCTGCTCGTCGAGCGTCTCACGGTCCAGCAATGCATTTGCCAGAGCATCGAGTCTCTTGCGGTGAAGTGTCAGCAAGCGAAGGGATTCTTTGTGGCATTCGTCGATGATCTTCAACACTTCCTGATCAATCTTTTTGGCGGTGTCTTCACTAAACGGCTTGCCTGTTCCGCCGTAGGAAACACCCAGGTATTCATTCTGTCGGGGCGCCAGTTGCACCATTCCGAGTTCTTTGCTCATTCCCCAGCGGGTCACCATTCCCCGGGCGATTTCGGTAGCTTGTTCGATATCCTTCTCTGCCCCGGTGGTTTTGGTGCCAAAGACAATCTCTTCCGCGGCCCGACCTCCCAGCATTCCGATGATTCTCGCCCGTAAATAGAGTTCCTGATAATTGTATCGATCACTGTCCGGCCGCTGATAAGTGACCCCAAGTGCCTGTCCACGGGGTACGATCGTCACCCGATTGACCGGATCTGCACCCGGTACCACCAAGCCAAGAATCGCATGTCCGCTCTCATGAAAAGCGATCCGCTCCCGATCCTGAAGAGAAAGTAAAATGGGGCGCTCGGGTCCCAAGACTATCTTTTCGAGGGCATCGATAAAGTCTTTGTTGGTGACTTTTTCAGCTTCGTGATGTGCAGCCAGCAAAGCCGCTTCGTTGACCAGGTTTTTCAGATCTGCACCGGTAAATCCCGGAGTGGCGGAGGCGATTTCTTCGTAGCTGAATTTTTCATCCAGCGGCACTTTCCTGGTATGCACTTTCAGAATTTCGATCCGCCCTGTTTTATCAGGCGGATTCACCACCACACGGCGGTCAAATCTTCCGGCCCGGAGCAATGCTTTGTCGAGGATCTCGGGCTGATTGGTGGCTGCCAACACGATGACGCCCTCTTTGCTGGAAAAGCCATCCATTTCCGTCAGGATCTGATTGAGAGTCTGCTCCTGCTCGCTTCCGCCGCTCGTGATGTACTGTCCGCGAGATCGGCCGATCGAATCCAGCTCATCGATGAAGATAATGGCGGGTGCATTTTCCCGCGCTGTTTTGAACAAATCCCGAACCCGTGCTGCCCCGACTCCCACGATCATTTCGACAAATTCGGAAGCACTCATGGAAAAGAACGGAACGCCCGATTCTCCGGCTACCGCACGCGCCAACAAGGTTTTACCCGTTCCTGGTGCGCCAACCAGCAAAACACCTTTGGGTGCAGTGCCACCAAGTCGTGTATATTTCTCCGGATTTCGAAGGAAATCGACTATTTCCACCAGCTCATTTTCAGCCTCATCGATCCCCGCCACATCGTCAAAGGTGACTTTGGTGGAGGTTTCCTGATCAAATCGCTTTGCCTTGCTTTGACCGATTCCCATCATTCCTCCCAAACCCATCCCGCCTTGTTTTTGTGACCTGCGGAAAAGCCAGACATAAAACAAAATGAGTAATATGACAGGGCCAAAATAAGTCAGAATGGTCTTGAAAATACTTGTCTCCTCGACGATCGGATCTGCTAAAATTTCTACCTGATGCTCAATCAAGAGTGCTTCGAGACTTTCCCCCGAAAAGGCTGGAAGTATGGTGGTAAAATTGGTCACTTCCTTCGCTTCCTCGGGTTCAATCTTACTGTTCAGAGCCGGGGGTATATACGTGATCTTTTGCTCAAATCTCCCGGCAATGATTTCACCTTTGGTGTAAATGGCTTTCACATTATCCTTCAAAACCTCCGCTCTGAAAACCGTGTAGGGGATCTTAACTGCAGCTTCCTCGTCCGGAAAAAAGACATTCACCACCAAGTAGTTTACCAGCAAGAGTATCCAGAAAAAAAGAAAGATTTTCCCCAGAGGCAATGGAGTAGATTTGGGGAGATTAGGATTTTTTCCGGAGGTTTTCGGAGTTTTACTGCCGCTTGGTTTCTTTTGATAAACGCCCATGATGGTGAGTATTTACAGGAGTGAAAAATTTACCCTTTAAGATAAGCATTGTTTCACTTGGAGTTGGCCTCCGTTCAGTTCAGATAGAATGATTTAAGTCAGTTCTTTTGAGATTGATTTTTTTTAAATAGAGGCATAAGAGAGAACAGCAGAAAGTAATAGAGGAATGAATTAAGATTCCAGACATTAGACACAAGAAAAATTCAAATCAACTTTCAATTCCAAAAGATCCTTCTGCGTCCATGCGCCTCTGCTGAAGCTTTAAATCATCGTTATTTCGTGCCTTGGCGAGAAATCCATTTTTCTCTTTTGTTGCTTAGTGGTGAAAATTATTTGAAGCAGACTATGTTTAGCTAAAATATACTTTCATGTTTTGATTAAAATCATTTCAAATTTGGACTTATTTAATAACATTCGTTAGGTTTTTCGGGAGAAAGTAAATTCAAAATAGCTCTCAAAAACACAGATCTTTTTTAGTTTTCAAAGACAATAATTTTTAAGAAAATGAAACAATACGCACTTATAACTGGTGCAAGCCAAGGCTTGGGCAAGGCTTTTGCCAAAGAAATATCTAAGAAAAAAATCAACACAATTCTTGTCAGCTTGCCTGATGAAGGCCTTTCAACTTTCTGCGAAGAACTCGAAGAATTGTATGGAGTGGATTCTATTTGTTATGAAACAGATTTATCAATTGTTGAAAATGTGGTTCAACTGACAAAATGGATCAACAGCGAATTCGAAGTATTTGTCTTAATAAATAATGCAGGAATTGGCGGAAGTAAAAAAATTACAGAGGCCGACCTTCACTATATAGAAAAAATGCTTCAATTAAACGTGGTGGCAACCACCATTCTTATCCATCAATTGCTTCCTAATTTATTGAGACAGCCTAAAGCCCATATCTATAATATTTCCAGTTTGGCAGCTTTTTTTCCGATAGGTTGTAAGACTGTCTAACCGGCTTCGAAAGCCTTTTTGGATTCATTTTCCCGGGGACTTCACTATGAACTGAGAAACACCAATGTTTTTATAAGCGTCGTTAATCCGGGTCCTATGAGGACAAACGGGGATTTGGTCAAAAGGACCAACAAAGGATTTTTAGGCAGATTAATGATGAAAGAGCCGGAAAAGGTGGCCAAAATTTGCATAAGGAGCCTTTTTAAAAGGAATGCTGTCATTTTGGTCAATCCTATTTCCTGGTTTTTGCTAAAATTTATTCCTGCAAAAATCAAAACAGCCATTATGACCAACGTGGCTCAACATGAGTTAAGTTAGCATGTATGAAAAAGGTTCTCGTTACCGGTTCCAATTCCTTGTTGGGGAGCAATCTCATACGGGAATTACTTTCTTTGAATTATACGGTAAAGGGAATGGTGAGGAACCCCTCCACTTTTTTGCTTCCGGGACATCCCAACCTGGAACTGGCTCAAGGCAGCCTTTTCGGTGATTTAAGTGAACTAATGGAAGATTGCTTCTCGGTCATCCATGTTGCTGCCGAAACTTCCCAAAATCTCCTGACTTACTCAGAATACCAAAGGACCAACGTAGAAGGCACCCTGAACCTACTCCATGCGGCTGTTGAGAATAAACTTGAAAGATTCATTTTTGTCAGCACCGCCAATACCATTGGATATGAGGATGATTTTAACGCGGGGGAGGAGCGCCAACCCATTAAAGCGCCCTACGATCAATCCTTTTATTCTCTGAGTAAATTGGAGGCTGAGGAGCGGATTTTACACTATTCGGACCGGATAGATATTATAATCACCAACCCAACTTTTATGCTTGGGGCGTATGATACCAAGCCAAGCTCCGGAAAAATTATCTTAATGGGTCTCAATAGGAGATTCATTTTTCATCCTCCAGGAGGAAAGAATTTTGTAAATGCCCGCGATGTAGCGAAGGGATTGATACGATGTTTGGAACAGGGTAAAAACGGAGAGAAATATCTGTTATCCGGGGAGAATATGTCTTACAGAGACTTTTTCATAAAACTCAATGCGCTCCAAAATAGAAATCCTGTTTTGATTAATCTGCCAAAATGGAGTTTGATGTTACTAGGTTATGCAGGTGAAGTCCTTAGAAAACTGAAGATCAAGACAAGCTTGAGTTTGGTAAGTATGAAGATCTTATGCGTGGATAATTTTTACTCAAATAATAAGTCGAAAAGTGAACTCAAGCTTAGCTACCAATCCATCGAACACGGGATCTCGGAAGCGGTGGCCTATTTTAAGGAAAGGGGCCAGATTAGGTGAGGTTTAAATTTGATTTTGAATTAAGGCAACGGTTTCATAAAAATTGCCAAGGAATTTGTCGTTTTTTCCAGAGACCTGCTTGTAGTTAAGTTTTCTCTGAAAAAGATATAGATCATCACCTTTAAAAAGAAAAAATCAGGCTTTCAGAAAATCAGGATACCGGTAAAAGCTCGATGGAAAAAAAAGGGAGGAGGGTTGGGAGATTTTTATAAATAATTACACGGAGTTACACTGAGGAGATACGACTTGCCCACCGTGGCGGGGAAGGACACTGAGTTTTATAAAGTCTTGCTTCAGGAGGTGCAGGATATACGAAGGTCTAGTTTTGAAGTCTTTGTGTTCTTTGAGGCCTCCTATGTTAGCATCAGATTAATAATCCACTCTTTTCAGAGTTAAATTTATGAAAAGTGGTGGGGGATGAGAGCCAATCCGCGCCTAAATAATCTCAAGATATATTCACGCAGAGAAACTGCCTCATCCCTTTCTTTCTCTTTGAGTTTAAACAGAATGTAAGGCGGACTTCGATAAGGTCCAGCCAGAATATCCAACCAGGAGACAAAACGGAGGGAGACATCCACTTTGATTGATTATTGTCCATTTAACCTTTTTAATCTATGAAAGCGATCAAACAATCCCTCGGTGTGGATGTAGCTCAGGATGAGCTGGTGTGTTCTTTTGGTATACTTCTGGAGGATTTGAGCTGGCAGATCAAGGCTAGAAAAACCTTCGGCAATCATCTTTCCGGGTTTAAAGCCTGCATCAAGTGGGTGAAGTCGTTCCAGAGTTCCGATTCGGAGGCTCTCTTTGTCATGGAAGCCACCGGTGTGCACCATGAAAAATTTGCCTACTGGTTGTTTGATCAGGGTATCAAGCTTTCCATTGTCCTACCCCACAAGATCAGCAACTACATGAGAACCCTTTCAATCAAGACGGTCACTGACAGCACCTGTGCAGATGCGATCGCCCAGTTTGGGTTAGAACGGAAACTGGATACTTGGGCACCGCCACAAGCCATCTTCCAAACCATGAAGCAACTTACACGGGAAAGAGACCAGATCGTGGCTGAACGGGTAGTGATTGACAATCAAATTCACGCAGAAAAAGTAGAAACTTATCCCAATGCCAAGAGTCTTAAAAGACTTAATGCACGCCGAAAAGCTGCTCTGTAAACAGGAACAGGAAATCAAAACCGAGATCCATCACCTGGTCAAGTCAGATCAGGAACTGGAGCAGGATGTCCAATATATTACCTCGATTACGGGTGTGGGGGAATTGACCGCAGCGATCGTATTGTCAGAAACCAACGGGTTCGAACTGGTGAGAAACAAACGCCAGTTGGTCAGTTACGCCAGCCTGGATGTCAGAGAAAAGCAATTTGGCACATCGGTGAAAGGAAAACCCAGGATCTCCAAAAAAGGAAATAGAAACCTTCGAAAAGCTATGCATTTGCCAGCCTTGTCTGCTATCAGGCATTGTCAGCTTTATAAAGATAATTTTGCCAGACTGCTGGGCCGCCATGGCATTAAAATGAAAGCGGCAGTAGCCGTACAACGAAAACTATTGGAACTGATCTATATCCTCTATAGAAACAAAACAACATTTGATCCCGCATATGAAGAAAAAAGGGAAGACAGAACAAGTCCGTCTCCCCTTCACAGTCTGGCTGATGCCGACTTAAGAATATAAATTTAAGAAAATCTGTATTTCTTCTTGACTCTAAACTCAGAATCTTTGTGGTTTAAAAAAAGTCCAGCTTCAGTAGAAGCAGGATAACGGTGAGGCACGCGCGATACGCAAGCGCCAGCAGGAAGCAGGATAACCGAAGTTCTAATCGCGAGGCCTTTTTGTTTGTAATAAAAACAAAAAATGTCCTCCTCCCGGTTAAGCAGAATAAAAATACGTAATACGCGCATCAGCGTTTATAGGGGTCTCATGGAATTAAGGGCTCGGGATTGGAGGCTGCGATCAACTCCTTTTGCATCAGATCGAAGTTTTCCTGATCGAAGCAGGCAAAAATTATTTTCTCGAATTCGCCGTGTTGCTGAAGGCAATACTTGACCGTGCTCACAGCGATTTTTGCCGCCAGGTCTTTCGGGAATCCATAGGCTCCGGTGCTGATGTTGGGGAAAGCGACTGTTTTGCATCCGTGATCGATTGCGAGTTGGAGGGAGTTTCTGTAGCAATCAGCCAATAAACAATCTTCCTGATGTGTTCCGTTAGTCCAAACAGGACCGACGGTATGGATTACAAATTTAGCGGGTAATTTCCCAGCGGTTGTTATCACCGCCTCTCCGGTTTTGCATTCTCCCTGAGTTGCGACGATTTGCTTGGATTCCTCAAGGATTTTGGGTCCGCCGGCTCTATGAATTGCTCCATCCACTCCGCCTCCTCCTACCAGGGAAGAGTTTGCCGCATTCACGATCGCGTCCACTTTGATCCGAGTGATGTCTCCTTTGATTACTTCAACTCTTTCCATAGCTTCCGGCAGTTAGATTGTTTATGAATTTACGAAATTCTGAAAGGAAAAGGGGGAGTTTGGACTGTGCTTTTTTGGAGAAAAATGGGTTTTAAAGTAAAAAGAGATGTGCGCAAGCAGAAAGGTATTTTTGAAAAAAAGGAGTTCAACTCTTTCTGGGTTGTGATCTTAATTCTTAAGTGTTTGTTCTATCCATGGGTTTCACCCATGCCTTTTCATAGTTCGGTCTTTTCAGGATCGGAAAAAGGCGAAGGGTAAAACTCGTAAGCTTATCGTAGATCCAACACTGACAGCGAAGCAGTCGAACTATTAATAGCCTCAGGTGAAACCTGGGGTACTAAAGGAAAAATCTGCATACAAACTCTGAATGGATTGACTTCAGGTGAGGTAGGATAGCGGTATGTCATACGCGATACGCGCACTGCTGGATTCGTGATTTCCATTCTCATCAATCTTTTTTTCTTTGTTCTTTTGGCTTGAACCAAAAGAACCAAAAATTCAATCCGCAGCAAAACTTCCACCGCACAATCCCCTCGCCCCCTCGCTGCTGCGGCAGCCTCCCCGCCGTTCCATAAAGGTATTTTCGTCCCAACGAATACCTCCGCCGATAAATGACCCCTTGGGGACAACCTATTGGTAGAAATAATGACGGGTTATGATATTGGTTTTTGGCCGTCTGCACGTTAATTCATAAAAAATGTGTCGCCAAAAACAGGGGGATGGTGGGGAATTTTATAAATAATTACATGGAGTTATCCAGAGAAAGGCAAGACTTGCCAGCCGCGGCGGGGAGTTACACGGAATTTTTTAAGACCAGAAGAAGCCGTGGCGAGTAATCTATTGTTGCTTTGTGGGGAAAAAGAATAACTCCTGCTTCAGGAAAAGCAGGATAACAAAGTGGCACGCGCGACACGCATGCGCCAGCCTCTCAAACTTCCTATTTCCAAACTTCCAAACTTCCTACTCCCAATCTTTATCATTCCGCTTCCTCTAAAACCACTTCGCCTTCTCCCAGTTTCAGGGAATAGAGCACATAGGATCCTTTCTCGTCTTTCTGGATCGCAAGGGATTCTTTAGATTCAACTTTGGAAAGGGTTGCAGATTTCCATCCGCTTGGCACGTAGGTTTTCACCGTCATCGGTATATTATAAACTTCTGAATCAAGGTCGGAAGTGATATTCACCGCAATTGCATCATCCCGCAATTCGGTCAGGATTTGAGCACTTTTTCTTTCCCGAAGGTATTTGGTCACGTCTCGGAAAGTCGCCACCCAGAGTTTGTCCTCATTGTCCTTCAGGTAAGTGAAATAATCTTCGAGTTCGGCAGTGGTCTTTGGTTCCCAGCCCAGGTTTTCCACTCCGTGAAAGACCAGAACCAGCCAGATGTTATCATGGGCTATTCCGGTATCGACCCAGCGCTTCATCTCGTCCACAGTCACATCGGTAAGTGGCCCGCGCTGCCATTGCACGTATTCTTTTTTGGATTCGGCAGGGTTCATTTTGCTGCCTCGGTTGATCTCCTCCAGCCAGTCCTCCGGCATGCGATTTCTCAGGGCAGGGTAAACCTTGTGTGCATATTCCATCACGCGCTCATTCTCGGTGCCATAAGGTCCCTCCGCTGAGAAAGTTGATTGCGGACCGATGAATTTGAGGAGATCGGCTTTGCTCTGCTCCAGTTCATACCGCATGTTCACCTCATCCAAAACTGCCAATCGGGGATGTGTTACTGTGTGTGAAGCGATTTCGTGCCCTTGGGCGGAGAATGATTTGTATTGCTCCCAAGAAGTGGTGTCCTCTGCATTGTTGTGAAAAACCACATCATCAGTATCCTTTATCGTGCCGTTTCTGATCTTTTCGTAGCCTTCGTCGATCAGGGCATATGCTTCCTGCACTTTGCCTTGCTCAAACATCGAACCTGCCCGGGCATGGTAATCTTCAGCTTCGCTAGTGCCGGTAAAAGCAATCAAGGAAGCACGCTCGAAAAAGTTGTCTTCGTTGGTTTTGATGGTGGCGGTTTCCTTGATGATTTCTTTCTGAGGTCTTCCGATGAATTTGCCTTTGCCGGAACCTTCGACTTTGCCGGTGATGATGTAAAACGTTGCTGGCAAACCCAGCCGATCCATGATCGGTTTGGCTATCGTAAGTTGGTTTACTATCCCGTCATCGTAGGTGACGGAGATAGCTGATTTCTTATTACCCTGCCATTTGGTGATTTCGGTCAGGCCCACATTTTTTTCGGGTTCGCCGCAGGAAGCGAGTTGAAATACTATCCCCAAAAGGAGGAGTTTGAATAGGTTTTGGAATAGGAATGTTTTCATAAAGGTGAATGGCGAATGGAAATCTAATATCCTTATTTTACGGGGAGAGTGAGAACCGTTTGTAAATTTTTAATCAACTTTGAGTTGAAAATATTAATATTTATTTAGTTATATAGAGTTTTCCCAAGTCCGCCTTAATTATCCTGCGGTAGATAAAATAGTCGTGCCTTTGCGCCGTGGCGAGATCTTTTGTTTTCTTTTTTTGCCTTTGTGGAATCCCCCTTGCCCCCTTAAGAGGGAGAGTTTCACCAAATTGCATTTTCAAGCATATTTCCAAATGGATTGATTTTATAAAACAAGCTCAAAGATCAGAAGATGCTACTCCCCCTTTAAAAAAGTGATTTCCTAGATAAAGACAAATTTTGTATATTGTTCTTATGGAAATACTCGGATTTGTAAAGGACTTTGGTACTCAAGAACAGTGTATCACTAAACTTGAAGAACTCAAATGGAAAGGAAAGCCTCTTTGCCCTTATTGTGGGAGTGAAAAGTCTACAAAAAGGAAA
>JBILPR010000317.1:0-5087 GCA_044373795.1 Algoriphagus sp.
CTTTCCTGCTCCGTTTGGACCGATAATTCCGACACGATCTTTCTTTTTGAAGACATAAGAAAAATCATCAACCAAATTTTTGTCCCCGTAGGATTTACTGATTCGGTCTATTTCTATGATTTTGTTTCCAAGTCTCTGAGCACTGACCTGAAGTTCGATATCCCGATCTTCTCGCTTCTGAGATGCTTTTTCTTTTGTCTCTTCGAAAGCATCCACGCGATACTTTGCCTTGGTGCTTCGGGCTTTTGGTTGGCGACGAATCCAGTCCAGTTCTTTCTTGTAAAGGCTTTTTGCCTTTTCCAATTCGGTCGCTTCGTTGTCCATTCGCTCGTCTTTCTTGTCGAGGAAGTAGCCGTAGTTACCTTGGTAGCGATGGATTTTTCCCTGATCGAGTTCAAGGATTTCGTTGGTGACTTTCTCGAGGAAATACCGGTCGTGCGTCACCATGAAAAGTGCCAGATTGGCTTTGGCCAAATACTCTTCCAGCCATTCGATGGTTTCCAGATCGAGGTGGTTGGTAGGCTCATCGAGTAAGAGCAAATCGGGTTTTTCCAAAATGGCTTTCGCCAAAGCTACCCGCTTGCGCTGTCCGCCACTCAGACTTCCCACGGGAATCTCTGTGTCCGGAAGACCCAATTTCCCCAAAACTTCTTTTACCTGATATTCAAAATCCCAAGCCTGAAAAGCATCCATTTTTTCAAACAAAATCTGCATTTTGTCCGAGTTGTCGATGCCGTTTTCGGAATCAATGATTGCCTTGTGATAATCCTGAATTACCTGCAGAATCTCGCTGTTACTTTGATCGAAGATGGTTTGGTAGATCGTCAGCGAGCCTTCAAAAACCGGGTTTTGGTGAACATAGGCCACTTTCACCGATTGGTTGATGGCAACTTGCCCTGTGTCAGGGATTTCCAGCCCCATGATGATCTTCATCAGGGTGGATTTGCCGGCACCGTTGATGCCTACAAGAGCGATCTTTTGCCCCTGCGAAATGCCGAAAGAAATATTGGAAAATAGCTTGCGCTCCCCGAAAGCTTTGCTGAGATTTTCAACCGAAAGGTAATTCATGGCGCAAAAGTAAGGAAAAGCAAAGCTTGAATTGATATGGACTTCGTTCTTTCACAGGAAATTATAAATTGCTGACATGAAAACCATCCACGATATCCTCAAACTTGGCTATCCAAGACTCTATGAAATGAGCGAGCCTATTTTCAAAACGGATATTTTAATCAAACCTTTTTAGAGTTTATATCGAATCCTTAAGGGTTAAAGACACTAAAACAGTTTGATCGTCCTTTAGCTTTTCTTTATTTTTTTGAAAAAACTCATGAATGCTTCCAGGAGTTACCGAAATCTTTTGACCTGCGTACAGTTCAATGTACTTGTTGTAAAAACTAACAGAATTTAGGATTACATAAATCCTATTCTCATGAAACGTCCATGGAATACCCATGATCATACCATCAAAGTCATTTTTAGTATTAATGGAATGATATTTTAGTTTCAGATCGCGGTTAAAAAGTAAGAAATGATGAGTTGGTTTACCTTCAGAACTATTTTGATATAAATACATAAAAAAACTATCCTTCATCGGAAAGAAAGAGCTAATGTTATTTATGAGTCCATTTTCACCAAGATATTTATCAAGATTTCTAGCCTCTGCTTGTCGATATCGATCATCGTGGGATAATCCATATCGGCCAAAGTCAAACTCGAAAGTATTGACGATTTTGCCAATCTGATCAAATTCTACAATTTCATAACTATAGGGAATATTGAAAAATACACTCTTGCTGAACTCATCTTTCATAAATCCATCTTTTGAACCGATCCCCATCCAATCGTACGCTACTGGAAATTTATAGAGAGACGAAGTATCACCTTCAGAAAGCCCTTCACGGATAAATAGTTTTTGATTGGGGTTATTTTTCAATCCCAGATATAATACTCGTTCTTTTCCGAAATAATGAAATGCATTGAAAAATGTTTGTTCTTTTTTCTCTTCAATAAAATTTCCTTCTAAATCGAAGGTTATAATCTTCTTGAGAGGGATATCACTGACATAGATTTTATCTTCAATTACTTGGATATATTCCGTTTGCTTGATTGAATTGGGGCCTCCAGAGTCAGATGACTTTACAGAAGATTGGAGTTTACCAGTCCGATCAAAAATGTGGACATTTGCAAGATCTCTATCCTCGACGATTATTTTATCGGAAGTAAAATCAATATGATACGGTCTGACTAAAACTTCATTTTCCCCCATATCCAGAAGCAAGTAATCAATAGAGGAAAATAGATCCGAAAATTTACCTGATTCTGAATTTTCTAAATTGACAGAAATTTTAAGTTTTTCGGTTTTCAAATCTGAACATGACATGGATGTCACGGCGAGACTTACAAGTAAAATTTTTTTCATAAATATGAATGGATAAAACCTGACCAACTGGCTCCTTTTTTAACTAGAAGTCAGTTTGGTCAGGTAAAAGTGAATTAATGATCAGCCTCCAACTCCAGGATCATCGCATAATGTCTGCTCCATGATAGAGCAATCTGCATCTGGTACATATCTGCACATTTTGACACTATTTCCATTAGAGCAAGTCTCATCTTTCATTTCATAACCCTCAATGGCGAAGCAGGCAATAGAAATCAAAAAGACAGTACCACTTAAAATTAACTTTTTCATGATTTTTGAAATTTAGAATAAATACAACCTCCTGGCCAAGAGCAATTAGTGCAACCGACTAACTGTTTCAAACATATTATTATTATTTTAAGAATCCTAATTTTTGTTTAGTCCAAATCACTAAAACCCCGAAAAATACCCTATATAGGGTATGGATTGCTGACTAATTAGGTGAAATGAAAACCATCCACGATATCCTCAAACTTGGCGACCCAAGACTCTATGAAATGTGTGAGCCTATTTTCAAAACGGATATTTTAATCAAACCTTTTTGGAGTTTAAACCGAATCCTTAAGGGTTAAAGACACTAAAACTGTTTGATCGTCCTTTAATTTTTCTTTATTTTTTTGAAAAAACTCATGAATGCTTCCAGGAGTTACTGAAATCTTTTGACCTGCGTACAGTTCAATGTACTTGCTGTAAAAACTAACAGAATTCAAGAACACCTAAACCTTATTGTCATGAAAGGTCCATGGTACTTCGATTAACATTCTATCAAAATCATTATTTGGATTGACAGATTGATATTGCAGATTTAGCGGTCATTCGAGAACCAGAAAATGATTTGATGGATTTCCTGCAGTGTTATTTTGATATAAGTGTATAAGGAATAACAATTTCAAATTGGTTTTGATTTAAGGGTAGAATTGCAAATTCTACCCAGTCGCATTAAAAATTTATCTACACTTAGATTGGGTTTAGTATTCGAAGGTTATCGATGATAATGACTATTTGGTTTGAAAATCATTGATTCGGATTTTAAATATGTAAGGGTTTTCATACTTATCAAAATCTTGATATATGCGATCAATATCTGGATTCATTTTTAAGAATTCAGGAAGTGATGGATTTCCATTCAGTTTATCAATTTCCGATTTAATTGAATAAGGGTCTATGGAGAAATATAGGAATTGGCTATCACTTCCAATCGGAGTATAGGCTAAATAGGAACTCAAATTTGAAAAATCCATTCCAAATTCGGTCGACCAACCTTTTGCTACCCTGACCTCATTGGTAGTTCTGTCTAATATTGCAGTATAGAACTTAGAACCCTGAATAATGAAAAGGAAAAAATGTTTATCAGTTGGTTGTATTGAAAAAACTGAAGCATAATTATTGGCTGCTGCTTGATTTCTAAAATCCATTATGTTTTCAAATGAACGATCAAAGAACTCCCTTGGAGTTTGAAATTTTCCAAAATCAAATATATATTTTATACTAGATCCGTTTTCGCTTAGTGTGTAAAGAGTGTCACTATCGGAATAAAAAAACTCAATATCTCCATCTGTAGCATAAAAAGTGTCATTATTAAGTACACTTAGATAACTTCTTTCATTTCCAATTTTGCTGAACCCTTTCTTTTTTTCACCGGTTTTTCCAGAGACCAAGACCGTGCGATCTCCATCTCCATTAAAAAATACTCCACCATAAATAAAATAGTCATCTCCTTGGGGTATAAACGAAGTGGCCAAGTAGAGATAAGGATTGTTCCATTCATTTTGAAATTCTCCTTTAGAATTAAATCTTAGCAATTTTCCACTGTTTTTATCTAACACCTCTATAAAATTGGAATCTTCATTCCATCGGATGTCATCAACGGACTGAAACTCTCCGGGACCATCTCCCATTCTAGAGATCGAATCTAAAATTTTACCACTTCCATCGAGCAGTAGAATTTTATTTGAGGTAAGCAGCCAAAGATTATTTTCTCTAGAGAGGATTCTTTTGATTTGTTTTATTGGAATATCTTCCGATCCTCCAATAGAGATCAGTTCCTCCATTGCAAAGATTGAGTCAAATCTTTCAGGATTTGCATCTTGAAGATTTACTGTTATTGATTTTGATTCGATTGTATTTTTTTTGTTTGGTGAAGAACAATTAATAAATAAAACAGAGACAATAAAAACCTGTAAAATGTAAATACTTTTTTTCATATAGAAAGTAATTTAAAGGATGGGTTCCCCCCTCTTTTTTATTTTATTAAGTTATTGCTTATTAGCAAGGTATTCCTGAACATGTGTCCAACGAATTCGTGCTTTCTACACAACAATAGGTTGTTGGACCTGTTTGTGCCAATTTATAATACTTTGGTTTTTCATTACAGTTCTCCCCACAAATTGTTTGCGCAATTGAACTGTTGGGAACCCAAAAACCGAAGCAAAAAGCAAAAAGGCCGATTCCTAAAATTAATTTTTTCATGATTTTTGAAATTTGGAATAAATACAACCTTTTGGCCAAGAGCAGTTAGTCACCCAACTAACTATTTCAAACATATTATTATTATTATTTGCCAAATTTCCGATCAAAGAAAACACGAAAATCTCCAAAAATACCCTATATAGGGTATGAATTTCTAACCTATTAGGTGAAATGAAAACCATCCACGATATCCTCAAAC
>JBILPR010000064.1:0-16882 GCA_044373795.1 Algoriphagus sp.
CGCGAAGGATTTGATTCCCCGTTCTGCCCGCGACAAAATTTTGGGTAAGCAAATCCTGAACACGATTTCCTAATTTGAATGCTTCCTTCAAATAGACAGGAACTTCCGTTTCGCCGGGCTTAAGTACGTAAGCCAGTTCCTGGGTATCGGTATTCAATCTTAAATAAGTAATCCCAAAGTCGATATGAAGCATATCTCCCGGCATGATCACCATTTCAGAAGGCCTTGATGCAAAAGATCTGGTACTTTCATTTGAAGCTGGATCAGGTCGCTGAATATCCACTGTCGGATGAAACCAGGTGTCCAGTTTTAACGATTTTATTTTCTCACGATACCACCAAACCACATCTTCTGTCGAGGTCACTCCCGGGGTGATCACACGCTCAGAAAGTCCTTCCTGAATAATGTTATGAGCCAATTGCTGAATATGTCTGTAAGTAGCCATTTCAGAAGGAGTTCTTGTTTCCAGCCAACGAACAGCCAAATTTTGAGCAGAAACAACTTTTTCCGGGTATCCTGCGGGAAGGTTTTTAACCAATTCTTCGAAATCAAAATGCGTCAAACCATCGGCATGTCCGTAGTCTTTGGCGAAGTTGAGTCCGATTTTCTTGGGATTTTTGGAGGCTATCAATTCTGAAAGTGCTTTCCATTGGTCCGGTTGGGCTTCCGGGTCCCAAGCTCTTTTAAATGCTTTTCCCACATCATAACGAGCGACGGCATAGGTTTCCACAGGCGCATTTGCCGAAGGCTGATGCATGACCAAAATCGTCCTTCTCCTTGCCGCCATCCATGTTGCCGGCAGCATGGTCCGGATCACAGGATCTTCATTGTATTCCCTCGAAATTACTACCCACATATCGATGCCAGACTCAGTCATTAACTGAGGTAAAAGATTGGTAATCCGATCATCCAGCCAGGAATCAATTACCTCCGCCTGCTCACGTTGAGACAAAACGGCGAGGTCCTGTGCCTGAATCCGGGTGAAAATCAATAAAAAAGCGAGCGTACAAAAGAATCTGATCATCTCCTATGAAGGGTTTAAGACCTTAATATAGAAGAATCAGAACGAATTGGAATCAGTTTTTACTTCAGAAAGGGATTTCTATGATTCAGGTGGTAAACTCTGCTCAATTCTCCTTTTGCTCAAGGCGTGAAAACGATAAAAAAGCACAACTGCTGTGATACTTAAACCTATCAGCAAACCATACCAAATTCCTTTTTCGGCCATTCCAAGTTCAAACGCCAGGAAATAGCCCAATGGTAAGCCTAATACCCAATAGGCAAATAAGGTCACCAGAGTTGGGACTTTCACATCTTCCATTCCTCTCAGCACTCCCAGTCCAGCAACCTGCGCTCCATCTGACAATTGGAAAAGTGCAGCAATGATCAATAAAGACGCCGCCATGGAAACCACCTCTGGATCATCGATGTATAGAGTAGGCAAAAACATCCGGAAAATCACAAAAATCATGGCTGCTGAAAGCATGAAAATCAAAACCATCCCGAAGACCACCATTCCCGCTTCTCGCATCCCTTTCAAATCTCCGCGACCGATCAAGTTGCTGACGCGAATCATACCGGCTGTTGACAGGCCTGCTGCCATCATGTAGCTGATTGAAGCAAGGTTGAGTGCGATTTGATGACCGGCAAGCGCATTCACTCCGATCCAGCCCATCATGATTGCTGCTGCGCTGAAAGCACTCACTTCAAAAATGTACTGGAAACCAGTCGGAATACCGATATTCAAAATCCTTGAAATCATCGGGAAACTAACCTTTTTCAACCTGAGAGAAAGTGAATAGACGCTGTACCTTTTTGATCGGAGGATATAATAGCCCATCATGATTGGCATCAGAATCCTTGAAATCAAAGTAGCCCAGCCAGCTCCCATCAAACCAAGTTCCGGCGCCCCAAACATCCCCCAAATCAGAACCCAGTTTAAAAACACATTGACGATGTTGCAAAATATCGTGATGTACATCGCTTGCTTGGTCTGCGAAAGGCCTTCTGCAAACTGCTTGAAAGTCTGGAAAATCATAAAAGGAAAAAGCGAAGCGGTGATAACAAGCAGATAAGGAATCGTCAAAACGACCACTTCTTCGGGTTGGCCAAGAAAATGAAGTCCTTTTGAAAGTCCCAAGACCACTCCTGTCAATGCAACGGCTGTAATAAGATTGACCCATAGACTATGACCAAACAGATTGGAAATTCTTTTTGACTTGCCTTTTCCTTCGGCAATGGAAACCAATGGGGTAATCCCCATAGAAATCCCCAGTCCAAACATCAAAATCACAAAGAAAATACTGTTTGCTAAAGAGGACGCTGCAAGAGGTAATGCTCCGAGCCTTCCCACCATCATGCTATCAGCCACGCCCACGGATACCTGGCCCAGCTGACTGATCATCACCGGATAGGCCAGGGTAAATGTTACTTTAAAGTGTTCTTTAATTGTCATCTCAATAACCCAATATTCTGGCTGCTTTTAAAATTCCTGCGATACTGATTCCATCGGTAATTGAACCGTTCATGACCATTTCCAAAACTTCTGAAAAAGCCAATTTACGGATTTTCAAAACTTCTGTCTCCTCAAATTCGGTTTCTCCCTGAGTCAAACCTTCGGCCAGGTACACAATTCCTTCTTCATCCGTCACGGAGTTTGAAGGATGGATTTTCATGATTTCGGTCCACTTTTCGGCGGTCAAACCAGTTTCTTCCCTGAGTTCTCTTTTTGCGCTTTCCAAAATATCTTTCCCGATCAGTCCGCCTCCCATAGGAAGTTCCCAGGAGTATAGATTCAAGGGATATCTGAATTGACCAACAAGCCATGTATTTCCTAGCTCATCAATTGGAATGATTGCGATTGCTATATTCTTAAAATGGACCGTACCATATATCCCCTCCTTTCCGGCAGGATTGATGATATCATGCTCATCAACGCTGATCCATTGATTCTGGTAGATTTGAGTGGTTTTGTTGGTGACCCAGGGATTATCGGTTTTCATTTTTGTTTCAAAAAAAAAGGGTGACTTTCGCCACCCTCAACTTAATATCGAAGTCCGGATTAAGCCGGAATAGGCATTACTTTGGAGTCTTTGAAAGTCGACAAAATTACCATGGATTGCATGGAATCTACTTCTTTAATCTCAGATACTTTTTCAAGCATCAATTTCTGATATGCCGTGATGTCTTTAGCGATGATTTTAAGAATAAAATCGCCGGTTCCTGTGATGTGATGACACTCGATTACTTCTGGAATCAGATTGATTTCTTTCATGAAGGCATCGATGTTTCCTTTGTTGTGTCCAACCAGACTTACCAACACGAAAGTGCTTACACCCAATCCGATTTTTTCAGGATCAAGCTTCGCGTGATAGCTTTTGATAATCCCGGATTGCTCCAATTTTTTAACTCGCTCCAAAGTAGGAGCAGGAGAAAGTCCTATATCTTTTGAAAGTTGTGCGTTCGTTATTTTGGCGTTTGCCTGAAGGATTTCGAGAATTCTGCGATCTATTTTATCGAATTTGATTCTTACGTGATTATCCATGATCTTTTGATATTGCAAAATTTTATGTTGTACAAAGTTAATATAAATGATGAAAGTTTTTAACCGCTCATCAGATTTTAGATTGGTAAATTCGAAATATTCTAAAGTAAACGAGGGCTTTTAGCAAACAATTCTTTTAAAATCCCCAGATCTCAACCATATATTCAAATTATCTCCTGTCTTAAGGAATTTAGAACGTTAGAGTTTTGATTAAAGTTTATTCTTTTTAATAAAATCTCTTGCCTCTTGATGAGCAGGGTGTTTTCGCTTCGCATACTTCTTCACCTGATTGAAATATTTCTTCGCAAGGGGCTTATTTTTCTCAGCTGTAGCAATTTTTCCAAGCTGAATCAGGGCATGCAGGTAGTAGCCGCTTTCCTGGGATTCGGTTTCCTCTCCGTAGGATATTGTCTTCAGATAATAGCGTTTCGCTTCGGCCTTGTCCCCTATCCGATCGTAGTATTGAGCGATAAAAAAAGATGCGTACCTCCCGCTATTCGATTCATATCCTGGCATTTTGGTGTCGATCCTGCTAAGAATTTCCAAAGATTCTTTCATCGATTCGGTCCATCTGCCTACCGCGTACAAATGCCTTGCATAGGATCTGTGGAAATAAGGGTTGTTTGGAAATTTAATATTCAAATATTCCGAAATCCTAAGCGCATCATATGGTCTCTTCTCTTCAGAAGCATATAATCGGAACAGAAAATACTGAGCCTCAACTCTTGTGTAAAAAGCATTTTCGGCTACCGTTTCAAGTTGTTTCAAGCCCAATGCCTTACTTCCCTTCGGAAAAAGAGACATGACCGGTTTCATAAGCGGATAGTTCTCCGGGATCCAAACCGAGAAGTAATTGAACAGTGCATCTCCCAAAAGCAATTCCGGGTTGAATTCCGCTTCTCCTCTGCTCAAATCCATGTATTTCAAGGCATTTCTCCCTGCCCAAGCTGCTTTCGTCCAGCTTTGTCTCTCACTGTAAAGTCTGCCCTGAAACCCATATCCAGCTGCCAAAAAGAATGCGGCCTCCTTATTTGTATCATCTTCGTCCCACATATCTTCGGCCTTTTCGATAGCCCGATCCAGATACTCGATAAAAGCATCGTCATAACGCTCATTGGTCACATCTATTTCGATCCTCCACCAATAACCTAGCGCCATCAGGAAATCAGGCAATGGGTGATCGGGATATTGGTTGGCAAACACAGCAAAATCTCTTTCCGCAGTTGGAAAATCGAAATTATACATGCTGTTGATTGACTTCGTGATCCGATATTGAAGTCCTTTGTCAAGCAATAAATACTTGGAGGGAGCATTAACCATCGTAGTGGAAGATGGTCCTTGAGCCTCCACTCTGGCCATTCCTGATAATCCGCCCACAAAAACCAACGTCAGTGCTAATCGCTTATACATAACTTTTAACTCTTTAGGCTGCAAAATTAGGGGGATTTCAATACAATCTTTTAGATTTGGCAGAGATTCATTATAAAATGGCCAAAACCCTTTCCCCAGAAGCAGAACGTTTGAAGGAGCTGATTGATTTCGACAAGAGGCTTTATTTTTTGATTTTAGTCATTATTTTTCTTGCTATCAGGTACTTAACCAATATTCTGATCCTTGAGGCTATACCGGATTATGAAAATCTAGAAGCCACCGGGAGCTTCATGATTTATCATATTTTCAATGCGCTGAATTATCTCTGGACCCCCTTTGCCTTGCTTTGGAAGTTCACCGTGATCTCATTCCTCTTCTGGCTGGGCGCTTTTATGATCGGTTACAAAGTCCCTTACAAGGAGCTCTGGAGATTTGCCTTAGTCGCTGAGGTAATCTTTATTTTCCCTGAATTGATCCGATTGGTAGTTTATCTGAATCCTGGTTCAGGAGTTACTTATAAGGAAATCGATGAATTCCGGGCTTTTTCAATGCTCTCTTTGCTAGGCTCCGAAAATGTCTCACAGCAATACCATTATGCTTTGGGTACCATCAATGTTTTTGAAATCCTCTACGGAATTCTCTGGATCTACGGATTTCACATGATCAGTCGCAGGAACTTGGGAGAATCAAGCCTGGTTGTTTTACTTAGCTATTTTTTCCCATTGGCGATTTGGCTGAGCTTCTATGTGATGGTGTACAAAGGCTAGGTTTTCTTCTCCTTTTTTGAGTCACCGGCGCATCTTTTGGAGCAATACTTCACTTCATTCCAGTTTTTTTCCCATTTTTTCCGCCAGGAAAATGGTCGGTTGCAGACTACGCAAATCTTTTCCGGTAAATTCTCTTTTTTCATTTTCAAGCCCAACGTTTGGAAATTGTATGTCTTTCTAAAATCCTTCCAGCCTCTTTCACTACATCCGGATCTTTCTGAGCCGCCCAGATTTTATCCCTTGCAATGGCTCCAGATTTTTCCACGTCCACCATCGGAAAAGGGTAATCTCCGCCCAACTCAAATCTCAATTCAGCTCGCTCTAACGGCATCAGATTCCATGGCTCATGAATCAGAGCGGACGGCAAATTGGCGAGTTCTGGAACCCATTTTCGGATGAAGACTCCCTCCGGGTCATGATCTGTCGATTGCTTCACGGGATTGTAAATCCTGACTGTATTTATTCCTGTCACTCCTGCTTGCATCTGCAGTTGCGGGTAATGGATTCCAGGCTCAAAGTCAAGAAAAACGCCTGCAAGATGATTGGAGCCGGATTTCCAGTCCTCGCCAAGGTGGTGAGTCAAAAAAGAAACCACCATAGCTCTCATCCGAAAATTGAGATATCCTGTTGCACTCAGGCATCGCATACAAGCATCCACTATCGGGATACCGGTTTTTCCATCCTTCCAGAGCTTGATTTTCTCAGGATCAGGTTTCCTCCGGAATTTCAAAAAGCCTTTATTGACGGGGTCAAATTCCATCCTGCTCTCCATTTCAAACTTCTGTATGAAATGGCAATGCCAGCGAAGCCTCGATTGGAAATTAGCAATATCACGAGCAAAGAAACCATCGGTTTTTCGTTGCTCGGCCAATTGGTACACCTGCCGAACAGACAAGCAACCCCAAGCCAAATACGGAGAAATTCTACTGCATCCTCTTCTGCTGAGCTCCGGTTTGCTGATATGCCTGCTGTAGTTTCTGACCCGATCTGAGAGGAAATTTTGCAAATATTTTATTCCAGTCGTTTCTCCGCCTTTTTGCATGAGCGGATCTGATAGTTGCCAGGATTCCGGAATTGGCTTTTGAGGGATGCTTTCTTCAAGTTCCTTCGAAATAGTTACAAATACCAGATGATTCAAATTGATCCGAATCAATGGACTTGCCACATGAGCCTCCCAATATTTTGTCCAGCCCTTCCTGTTTTGGCGTCCACGTTGCACTCCTTGCTGCGCAAATTCATCCCAAAGAATTCCTCTTTCGGAGAAGTACTTTTTCATTTTTATATCCCTTCGGAAAGTGACTTCAATCCCCGTTTCCAGGTGGGAGAACACATTTACAATATCATATTCTTCGGCAATCCGGTCAAATACAGCTTCAACTTCTGAATGGAAAATGGCAATTTCTGCTTGAATAGGATCCAGCCTCCGTTGCATATCCTGAAGGCTCTCCAGCACAAATCTCCAATGTCGCTTGCTGCTCTGAGGGGACTCAATGAGCGTAGGCTCAAAGAAATACAACATCAATACAGGAAGTCCGGACTCAAAAGCGGCAGCTAATGGGGCATGATCCTGCAGACGCAGATCTCTTTTGAACCAGACAATTGAAATTTTTTGCACAAGAGCTAAACCTTCGCCCTCTGGCAAAGTTTGAATATCATGGAAAATTTTGATCACCTCACTGAAGAAGAAATCAATCGAATCATCGAGATGGCGTGGGAAGACCGGACGCCTTTTGATGCGATCCATGCACAATTTGGAATACCGGAAGCAGAAGTAATCAAACTCATGCGAAGGAATATGAAGCTAAGTTCCTTCAAAATGTGGCGAGCAAGAGTGCAGGGTAGAAAAACCAAACATGCTCAAAAAGTCGTCGAAGATGTTGACAGATTCAGGTCAAGAATGCAAAGGGGAATTGCACTCAACAAGATTTCAAAAAGATAATAAGAAGAGGCTGATTCCAAATCTTCAAAAAGAAGGGAAATCAGCCTCACTTTAAGTTATTTTAGGCTTCTCAGACAGTTTCAAAAGGCCATCTCATGATTCCGCTTGACAAGTTTTTGAGGTTTTCGAAACCTAAATCAGCCATGATTTCACAAGCCTGACCACTTCTGTTGCCGCTACGACAATAAATCAGATAGGTCTTGTCCTTGGGAAGGTTTTTCACCTGGTTTGAGAAATCTCTTGACATGATATCAATGTTTCGTGCTCCCCTGATTTTTCCGCCTGCAAATTCTCCTGCTGTTCTCACGTCTAGGATGACCGTATTTGGCTTAAGCATCAATTCGTGGAAAGTTCCGGAAGGAATGTCCTCGTAATTTTTTGGTGTTGTTTTGAAGAAGTTAAACATGGTTTGTTAGCTTTTTTGTTTCGATACAAAATTACTGGTCCCAATCCCTCCAGACAGTAATAAAAGTCACAGCCGTGTTAAACAGCCTGAGGTTTGAATTTTGCTCTCGCAGTAATAATGATCAGCCTCAACAGTAAAATCCAAGGGAATCCGTGGAAGAGGAAATCTAACCAATCCATCAATTGCATGCCCACAGCTCCGCCAGCGACCCATTTTACTTTGCCCCAAACATGAGGCTCTGGGAAAAATGGAGCTAATCCCAGCGTAAAGCACATGAGTATAATCGGTGTCCACTGATTCAATGGATTATTAAATTTTACGGGTTCTTTCTTGTCCATGGATAGGTGATTTGAGACCAAAAGGTCTTTGGAAATTCTTCAATATGATCAAATCCCAGTGGTTCGTCTTTGCCGGAGTTTGGGATAAAAGCGGTGCCAAATAAGTAATCCCAAATACTTAGGGTGATTCCATAATTGACTCCATGACTTCCCGCGGGTAGGTTTTTCGCATGGTGCCAGATGTGCATGATCGGGTTATTGAGCAGATATCTCAGCGGGCCATAGGTGATATTGACATTCGCGTGATTGAGATGACCAATTGCGATCGTGAAAATATGGAGGACAAAGAAATCATCCAGTCCGAAACCAATCATCGCAAGCGGAATATACTGGATAGACTTGTAGACAATTGTCTCCATCCAATGGTATCTCAGGTGCGCAGCAAAACCCATTTGCTCAACAGAATGATGGACTTTATGGAACTCCCAAAGCCAGGGTACATGATGAAGCAGTCGATGAACATTCCATTGGATGAAATCGGCCACGATCAGCATCAGAAGAAACTGCGCCCAAACAGGCCAGGAATTGACCTGAATTGCTACCAGATTCTGAACTCCAAAAACTCCGAGAAACTCGTTGAAAGCTTCTACAGCGACATTGGAAACGGAGTTGTAAACGATCAGCGAGAAGAGGAAAAAGTTGAAAAACATGTAGAAAGCATCCAGCCAAAAATCCTTTCGGATCAAAGGCTGGTTTTTTCTCCAGGGGAAAATCACTTCAATCATCCAAACTACCAAAGACAAGCCCACCAGCCAATAGAAGTAGTTATGCCAGGATGGATAGATGATTTCGGACTTTAGATAGTTCCAATAACCGTAGTATCCATCCAAGAATATTTTCAAATATTTTTCCACAGAAAGCAGAATTAAATTGACGTCAGTTCTTTAGTGATGATGTAGATACCCATTGCGAGCACAAACCATCCAAAGCCAGTTTTAAGGATTTTTTCATTGATTTTCTTCGAAAGCGCACTTCCTATGAAAATACCAATGATCGAAAGTCCGGTAAATATTAAGAGCATCTTCCAATCGATCGTCTGAGTAGAGACATCACCCAGGAATCCGATCAGGGATTTAGCAGCAATAATTAAAAGGGAAGTACCGACGGCCATTTTCATCGGAAGTCTGGCCAAAATAACCAAGGCCGGAATGATCAAAAAACCACCTCCTGCGCCAACAATTCCGGTGATGACTCCGACAACAGACCCTTCCAAAGCAATCATTGGAAAGTTGAATCGAACAGGTTCGTTTTCGTCGCAATCCTTGCATTTTTTACCAGTAATCATGGAAATCGAAGCGGCCAACATGATGAGCGCGAAGAATACCATAATGCCTACGTTCTTACTGATTTCAAGTCCTGTTACTGTGAAAAGCGGGTCAGGTAAAGCAGGTACAAGAAATTTCCGTGTAAGGAAAACCGCAATAAAGGAAGGAATTGCAAAGACTAATGCGGTCTTGTAATGGACGAGTTTCTTCTGCATGTATGTGAATGAACCAACCAACGAGGTACTTCCCACCACAAACAAAGAATAAGCTGTAGCCAGGACAGGATCAACGTCCAGAATATATACCAGCACAGGAACTGTAAGAATTGAGCCTCCTCCACCAATCAAACCGAGACTGATACCAATAATGATAGCTGCTGCAAAACCAATTAGAACTATAATATCCATAAATTATTTTTTTTCTGATTTGACAGTGCAAAAGTAGATTCATCAAATAGCCAAAGTGGTGACAATTGTTACATGGCGGATTCTAATCGGGCAAATCAGTTTTTTATAAATCGTTAAGTTGGCTAATATTAAATTTTTATGTGGGTGATTTTTATCATGAATTTAAACACTTCAAAACCATAAATTAGAGTCATAATTCCAAACGCCATGAAAATCATCCTTCCTCTCGACTTTTCTGAAAATTCCAAGAAAGCCTTAGAATTTGCAATCTTTCTTGCTGATAAGAAGCATGCTTCTATTACGTTGGTCCATGTTATTGAGCTTATTTATGACTTTGCTTCTCAGGCTGCAATTATTTTGGACAGAATGCATAAGGATGCCGAAGCAATGATGAATAAAACAATCGAAGAAAATCAAGCTGCCGGAATTAAATTTGACTACGTGATACAAGAAGGCACAGCCTCGATCACGATCGCGCGAATAGCGGAGGAATTAAAAGCGACTCTCATTGTGATGGGGACTCAAGGCGCAAGCGGAATCAAAAAAGCGCTTGTCGGAAGCACCACCGTCAATACGATCAAAGAAGCAAAAGTACCTGTTCTCGTAGTTCCGGCAGGATCTCATGTAGCGCAGATTAAAAAAGTTACGCTTGCTTTAGAGTTTACCAACCATGAAGAAGAATTTATTGACTGGGTCGTGATGATGAGTGAGAAATGGGGATTGGGGATTGAGTTTTTACATGTGCAGTCAGGATCCGGATTCAAGGAAAACCTTTCTGTCCTGGGATTGGAATCCTACATCATTAAAAAATACCCGAAACTTCCCGTGAGAATCCACACCTATTATGCCCCAACAGCAACTGAAGGGCTAGATCAGTTTCTTGAAGAGCACGAAAATGGAATATTGGTCATGTGTCACCAACACAAAAACCTCTGGGATCAAATCCTGAGCAAAAGCCAATCAATCAAAATGGCTTATCACACCCATGTTCCCTTGCTGATTATGAATTGATTATTTGCTAATCAATTCTTCGAAATCGTCTCGTATATAAATGACGTTTCTGCCGAGTTCTATCCACTTTTTCTTTTCCAGTTGCTTCAAAAGCCTGGAGATTACTTCTCTGGAAGTCCCCAATTCATTTGCAATTTCCTGATGAGTGGTATAGAGTTCATTGGCTTTATGCTGCCTCATTTTGGTGACAATATATCTCATCAGCCGCTCGTCCATGCGCTTAAATGCCACTGCATCTAAAGCAACCAGCATTTCCTGAAACCTGTTTTGGTATGTATTTGCGACAAAATCTTTCCACTGTCTGAACTCGTCGGAAAACTGTTCGTGAATTGCAACGGGAATCGCAATGATTGTAGCTCTTTCCTCTACCACAGCTTTGATTTCGCTTGGCTTAGAAGCCATGCAGCAGGTAAGTGACAGCGCACAGGTCTCACCTGCATCAAGGTAATAGAGAAAAAGTTCTTTCCCTTCCTCATCCACTCGCATAATTTTGATCGATCCTTCCAGTACTATCGGAACCATTTTGATAAATTGTCCAGGCTCCATCATGACCTTTCCCGGTTCCAATTTCATTACTTGTCCCTTATCAAGAATGGCTTGAAGAAGTTTAGGATCTGTGAAGTTTGGTAATGCCGCTTTGAGTTCTTCAGTAGTCATGTTTTTGTAAAAAGTTCGAAACTAGTGTTCTTAAAGGGTGAAAATAGTGATTTAAATCACACACTCTAAACGAATCGTTTTTTCTCAGAATTCAAAATTCTATTTTTCTGCTAAGGTGATAAAAGTCACTATTTTAGATCCTGTCAATTTTTACCTTCCCTCATCCAAATAATCCAAAAATGAAAAATTACCAAATATTGATAATCGGAGGTGGCACTGCCGGAATAACCGTAGCGGCCCAATTCAAAAACAAGAACGCAAGCCTGAAAATGGCAATCATTGAGCCTTCTGATAAGCACTACTATCAACCGGCCTGGACTTTGGTGGGTGCTGGCACTTTTGACTATAAAGACACTATTAGAGATGAAGCCGACTACATTCCAAAGGGAGTGGATTGGATCAAGGATAAAGCAACCGGGATAAACCCCGAAACTAATTCACTCAGCACCGAGAAATCCGGTGATTTCACTTATGACTATCTGGTTCTTGCACCGGGCCTGGTGATGGCGCCTGAACTTCTCCCTGGTTTAACCGAGGCCATGGACAAAGGTGTTGTGTGCAGTAACTACACCAATTCAGAACATACTTGGGAAGTACTGCAAAATTTCAAAGGAGGAAACGCTGTCTTTACACAAGCTGCCACACCGATCAAATGCGGTGGAGCCCCTCAAAAAATTATGTATCTGGCTGAGGAATATTTTCATAAATCCGGAGTTCGTAATAAAACTAATGTGATTTTTGCGACACCTGGCCCATCAATTTTCAGCGTCCCGGAATTTGCCAAAACACTCAATAAAATCCTCATCGACAGGGACATTGTTTTCAAAGCATTTTACTCCCCAATTCGAATAGATGCAGAGAAGCAAGATATTTATTTCAGATACGGCAAACCAGGAGCAACCAATTGTACCGTGACTGATGCGGACAAAACCGGAGAAGAATTGATCGGTGACATCGAAGTGAAAATGCATTATGACATGCTTCACCTTGCTCCGCCGCAGGCTGCCCCAAAATTCATTAGGGAATCTATTGTTTCCATGCAAGACGGCCCATCTAAAGGTTGGGTAGATGTGGACATCAATACGCTTCAACATAAGAGATTTGCAAATATTTTTGCCCTAGGAGATGTTGCCGCCCTGCCAACCGGTAAAACAGGAGCCGCTGTGAGAAAACAAGCGCCAGTCGTGGTTGGAAATATTCTCAACCTGATTAAAACCAACCAACTCGGAAAGGATGTTTATTCCGGATATTCCTCTTGTCCGCTTGTGACAGGATATGGCAGAATGGTCCTTGCGGAATTCAAATACGACAACGTTCGAGATAGTGATCCGCTTATTTCCAAGTTTGTCGACACTACCAAAGAACAATACAGTATGTGGCTCTTGAAAAAATACGGACTTCCCTTCATGTATTGGAATCTGATGCTGAGAGGCAAAGCTTAATTGAAAAAACCTGGTTAACGCCAGGTTTTTTCAATTTCAACCATTCAAACTCCCAATATTTCTTTTCATACAAAGAAGCCCTTTTTGACTTTTTTAAACGTTTAACTTTACAAAGACAACTGAGAAACATCCAACTCGATTTTACCTAACCATGCGGTTTTTTTACATTTTTTTATGCCTGATGACTTCCGGAGTTCTATCCTTTGGACAAACCGTCAGAATTCTTGACGGCGATTCTAAAATGCCTCTGACGGGAGTTCTTATTTTTGGAACAGAGACCAATGAAAGTGAAGTTTCTGACAAGACTGGAAATGCTTACCTCTCCAAGTTTGAAAATCAGAAAACAATCCATTTTCAACTTCTCGGCTACCAAAGTCTGACTATGAGTTGGGAAGAAATTGGGAAGGCTAATTTCTTCCTTGAAATGCTTCCAGGAATGATTCAGATGGATCAGGCTGTAGTTTCGGCCACCAAATGGCGCCAAAATAGTCAGGACGTTCCCGGGAAAGTTTCTATCCTTTCCGCGACGAATCTGCAAATCCGAAACCCTGCAAATTCCGCCGATTGGCTGGGAAGCAGTGGAGAAGTCTTCATTCAGAAAAGTCAACAAGGCGGAGGTAGTCCTATGATCCGGGGTTTCTCTGCAAATCGACTTTTATATGCGGTGGATGGAGTCAGAATGAACACAGCAATATTTCGCTCCGGCAATCTCCAAAATGTGATTTCAGTCGATCCGTTTTCGATTCAAAGTACCGAAGTACTTTTTGGTCCAGGATCGGTCATGTATGGAAGCGATGCTATTGGAGGTGTGATGGCTTTTGAAACTTTAAAACCCAAATTCTCTAAAGACACCTCCCTGCTTTCGGGAACCATTTTTTCCAGATTTGCTACTGCAAATAATGAATTAACCCTCCATGCAGATGTGTCCTGGGGATTAAAAAAGTGGGCTTTCCTTTCAAGTTTTTCAAATTTTGACTACGGTGATTTGAAAATGGGGAAATCCGGGCCCGATGAATATTTACGGTCATTTTATGCGGGAATCGAGGAAGGAAAAGACATCTCGGTTGAAAATTCAGACCCGAGAGTTCAGACTCAAAGTGGTTATTCTCAAATGAACCTGATGCAGAAAATACGGTACAAGGCGAATGAAAAAACCGAATTTGATTATGGCTTTCACTACAGCCGGACGGGAGATATACCGAGATACGATCGATTGATTGAGGGAAGCGGATCTGCGCTGAAATATGCAGAATGGTACTACGGTCCACAGGTCTGGATGATGAATACCCTTGGAATCAATCATCGCGGAGAGTCGTGGGTTTTCGACCAGTTGAACCTGAAAATCGCCCATCAATTCTTTGAGGAAAGCCGAAATGATCGAAGATTCGGGAAAAGCGATCTCTTTCAAAGAACCGAAAAAGTAAACGCTCTATCTCTGAATGCTGACTTTGTAAAACTGATCCGTAATGAAAGCTTTCTTACTTACGGGGCCGAATGGATTTACAACAAAGTAGGCTCTACTGGAATTATGGAAAATATCGGAACCGGAATCATCTCTTCTGCTTCCGCCAGATATCCTAATTCAGACTGGAACTCACTTGGGGTTTATGGAACTTACCACGCTCATTTCTCCCAAAAATTAAAACTTCAAACCGGCCTTCGCTATAATTACGCAGATCTTCAGTCTGATTTCAGCAATAACGAATCGTTCTATCCACTTCCATTTTCAGAAGCTTCTAATTCCTTTGGTTCGGTGACGGGAAGCCTTGGATTGATTTACAATCCTAAACCAAGCCTGACTATTTCCCCCGTTTTATCAACTGGTTTTCGCGCACCTAATGTGGATGATCTTGGAAAAATCTTCGACTCCGAGCCGGGAACTGTCCTAGTTCCAAATCCGGATTTGAAGCCGGAATATGCGTACAATGCTGAATTGAATATCAATAAGCATTTCCGCCAAATCCTCAAACTGGATATCAGCGGTTTTTACACGTTGCTTGATAACGCGTTGGTTAGACGCCCATTTTCTTTGAATGGAGAAACGGAGATTGAATATGAAGGCCAATCTAGTCAGGTCTTGGCAATTCAAAATGCAGCATCTGCAACCGTTTACGGGGTTCAGGCAGGAATTGAATTTGCCATGACCAAACGGATACTCATCACTTCTAGATACAACTTTCAAAAGGGAAATGAAGAACTAGACGATAAAACCACAAGTCCTTCGCGCCATGCAGCCCCTTCCTTTGGTCTTACAAGACTAAGCTATCTGAATAAAAAACTCAGAGTTGAATTAACCAGCCAATACAGCGGTGAAGTTTCTTACGGAAAGATGCCTTTGGAAGAAAAAGGGAAACCACATCTCTACGCAAAAGATAATTTGGGCAGGCCATATTCACCGTCCTGGATAATTTTTAATTTTAACACCAGCTATCAGCTCGACTCCCATATCCAGTTAATGGCTGGGGTTGAAAACATCGAAGACATTCGATATCGACCGTATAGTTCAGGCATAGTAGCAGGTGGAAGGAATTTCACCTTTTCGATCCGAGGAAGTTTTTGAGGTCATTATTTCACCCAAATTGGTGCAATACTTTAGTATCAATTTAGGTTGAATCAGGTTTTGAAAAACTTAAATGATTTTATGAATTCATACCAAAAAAGACTTCTTACCACAATTTTTCTTTTCTCCTTTTTAGCGCTTTTACCGATGAGTTGCGGGTTATTCTGCGTTGATACTTGCGGCTGTGGCCCAATTCCAATACCCAAGGAGATAAGAGTTAAGTCATTTGCGATTCAAACTGTGGACCCATCGGGAAAAGAAATTCCCGATTCAGAAACGAAAGGGTTCGATCAGGTTTTTAAGACCCTTCAAATCAACGAAGTGGAAAACAAAACCCGCAGTTCAACCGATTCTTCGGTATTTGGGTCGTTTGGGACAGCATTTGCTTGTGATCCTCTATCTCCATTGACTGAAAACACGCTTTACCTGATTCAAATCATCAATCAAAATGATTTTACACTGATTGATGGAACCAAATATTCCGTCGGTGACAACATTTCTTCGCTTTTCGGAATGAATCATTTTTTTGCAACTGGGTTGACATCTATAGAAAATTTTATTGCACCTGGAATGAAGCTAAGTTTTGAAGATTATTTCAAAATTGGTTTTTTGGAAAACCCTGAAAAGGAAATCAATCTCAAATTTTCCATCCGACTCGTCTTTGACGATGCACAGGAATTGGTACTTACCGATCAGATTCTTAATGTACGATAGCCGCAAAAACCTGATAAAAATCTTGTTTATTTTTCTTTAGATTCATTCCAAATAATCTTACTTTTGTATATGGATTTCGCCCCATATTCATGACTGCTGAAAAGATGCCGCTTTCCCGATCTGCCATCATCAGGGAAATTTCTGACTCACCCCTGAAAATTAACTTAATGGAACTTGGCTTTCTGCCAGGCAAAAAAATCACGCTTGACCACACAGCACCGGGGGGCGGACCAATGGCTTTCCGAATGGAAGACACCTTACTCGCACTCCGAAAAAGCGAAGCAGCTTTGATCCAGGTTCAACTACTCTGAATTTCATGACCGAGTCCCCTATTCACCCTTTAGTAAAAACTCCCAGAATCGCCATCATTGGAAATCCCAATGTAGGAAAGTCGACGATTTTCAACCAACTCACCGGTTTGCATCAGAAAATAGGGAATTATCCGGGTGTGACGGTAGACA
>JBILPR010000065.1:0-16790 GCA_044373795.1 Algoriphagus sp.
TCTGGGTTGGAAAAACACCTTTGGAACTGGAAATGGTGAGTTCACTATTGGATCAGGACTTGAAGGTGCTTGGACTACCACTCCAACTAAATGGAGCAACAATTATTTCTGGAACCTTTTCGGATACGATTGGGAACTGACCAAAAGCCCGGCTGGTGCTCACCAGTGGATTCCAAAGCATGGAATGGGTGCTGGAACGGTTCCTGATGCACACAACCCGGAGAAGCGTCATACGCCGATCATGTTTACAACTGATCTTGCTTTGAAAGTAGATCCTGCTTATGAGAAAGTTTCAAGACATTTCCACGAGAATCCTGATGAGTTCGCGGATGCTTTTGCAAGAGCTTGGTTCAAACTGACTCACCGTGATATGGGCCCGATTTCTCGATATCTGGGTAAGGATGTGCCTTCAGAAGAGCTGATTTGGCAAGATCCTGTTCCGGCAATTTCTTACGAACTGATCAACGAAACCGATATCGCTTCCCTAAAGTCTAAGGTCCTTTCTTCAGGACTTTCTGTTTCTGAACTGGTTTCTACTGCTTGGTCTTCGGCATCCACTTTCCGTGGTTCTGACAAGCGTGGTGGATCCAATGGTGGTAGACTTCGTCTTGCTCCGCAAAAAGATTGGGCAGTCAACAATCCAGCTCAGCTGGCGAAAGTCTTGGGAACTTTGGAAGGAATTCAGAAAGAATTTAACGATTCTCAATCCGGAAATACCCAAGTTTCGCTTGCTGACCTGATAATATTGGGAGGTTGTGCAGGGATCGAGAAAGCTGCGAAAAATGCTGGTCAGGATGTGGTAGTGCCATTTACTCCGGGTCGGAACGATGCTTCACAAGAGCAAACAGATGTGGATTCATTCGCAGTGCTTGAGCAAAATGCAGACGGTTTCCGCAACTATGCGAATTCAAAATATCCAGTACCTGCAGAGGAAATGCTTGTAGACAAGGCACAGTTGATGACATTGACTGCACCTGAAATGACGGCTCTTGTGGGTGGTATGCGTGTGCTGAACACTAACTTTGACAAGTCCAAACATGGTGTGTTTACCAACAATCCTGAGGCACTTACCAACGACTTCTTTGTCAACTTGCTTGATATGGGTACAACCTGGAGAGCAACTTCAGACGCTCAGAACCTGTTTGTGGGAAGCGACCGCGTGACTGGCGAACCAAAATGGACTGCATCACGTGCAGATCTGATCTTCGGTTCTAACTCAGAACTGAGAGCTATCTCTGAAGTGTACGCTTCTGAGGATGCTAACCACAAATTCTTGAAGGACTTTATAGAAGCATGGGTTAAAGCGATGAATTTAGGACGCTACGACTTAGCTTGATTCCGGTCTAATATCTAGTGAAAGCAAAAAGGTGGTCTGTAAACGGATCACCTTTTTTTTGGATTTTAGGGAATTATTCCGGTCTGCGAGGACACAAACTTGGTTGAGCCCGAATTCCTGACTCGGAAATGGAAAGTTTTGCCCAGATTCAGAAGTATCCTCACTTTAAAAAACAATTTCCATTCATCTCTAATCTTGATGTTTATGATCGGATATTTTTCTAAGTTTTACTATTAAATATAAAACCATCAAAGCTTATGCGAATTGTACTCTTTCTGTTACTCTTGACCACGTCATTTGCCTTTGGCCAGGATAACTTTACCAAACCTCAACGCTCCTCTCTTGAAACAAACGAGCGGGCAATCCGGCAGGATATCCCATTGACAAATTCCATCCGAAGAGCTTATGAAGCGGGAACCCGTGATTTTTCAGGCAAGCCGGGACCCAATTACTGGCAATTAGAAACCGATTTTACAATCAATGCTAGCCTCGATCCTGCCACGCAAACCATTACCGGATCTGAAAAAATACTTGTCCACAACAATTCCAAAGATGATTTGGACAGGATTGTGCTTCGGCTTGATCACAATATTTTCAGGGCTGATGTCCCGCGAGGGTCTTCGACTCCTGCCGAACAGACCGAAGGCATGATCGTCACAGGGATCAAAGTTGCCGGTGAATCAGTTGATCTTCTAGCGCCTCCTGCCGGAAGGAATGCTCCGGCAGCTCTTCGGGTAAGCGGATTGAACAGAACGATTGCTACCATTTATCTGGCCCAGCCGATCAAAGCAGGAGCAACAACTGAACTGGAAATCTACTGGAATACCAAATTGCCAGGAGGCGAAAACGGAAGAGGACATCGAATGACCCAACGGTTTGACAGCAGATTATTTCAACCTACGCAATGGTTTCCCCGGTTGGCAAAGTACGATGACTTAAGAGGGTGGGAGACGAGTCCTTACCTCGGTCCATCTGAATTCTACAATAACTTCGGACGATTTGATGTTTCGATCACCGTTCCTGCAGGTTGGATTGTGAGTGGCACCGGTGTACTTCAAAATCCCAATGAGGTACTAAACCCAACAGCAGTTCAGCGTCTCTCCACTGTTTTAGACTCTGATGCCGAAGTGACAATTGTCGGAGCCGTTGAGAAAGGTGCCGGAAAAGAAACAGCCCCAGGAGATAAGCTTACATGGCATTTTCTGGCTAATAGAGTAAACGATTTTGCTTGGGCCACTTCTGACTCTTTCGTCTGGAAAGCTACCCGGGCAACTATTCCGGGAAAGGGAGCAGTGCCAATTCACATGGTTTTTCTTCCTGAGCGAGCCAGGTATTTTGAAAATGCGGGCAAGATTACCCGTCATGCTTTGGAGTTTTACTCCAAACTCTGGGCACCTTATCCGTTTCCCCAACTTACACTGCAAGATGGCCCGAGTTCTGGAATGGAGTACCCAATGGTTATCAATTCTAATCAAGGTGCAGCAGATCACGAAACGGGCCACCAGTGGTGGCCAATGGTGTTGGGAACCAATGAAACCCGATACGGCTGGATGGATGAAGGATTCAATCAATACATGAACATCCTTTCTGATGCGGATTCTGAAGGAAAACAGTACAACCTGGATGGGCTCGGTCAAAGTTACGGTCGGATCAGCGGAAGCGAAGATGAAGCGCCTTTGATGTGGAGTGCCAATGATGCAGGGAACGGATATGGTTTTCAGACTTACCAAAAGACACCTTTGATGCTTTCCATGCTTGGAGGAATTGTAGGGGATGAAGCCGTCATCAACGCCATGAAAAAGTACACCACCACTTGGGCATATAAGCATCCCTCCCCGTGGGATTATATGTTTTTTATGAACAATGAATTGGGTCAAAACCTGGAGTGGTTCTGGAATTATTGGTTGTTTACTACCGAATCAGTAGAAGGCTCGATTCAAGATGTAAATACCGAAAATGGCACCACAACGGTTCTGGTAAAACAAGACGGAGAAATGCCTTCACCAGTAGTCTTGAAAGTGGAATTTGAAGAAGAAGGTCCGACCATTAGTCCGATGGCAAATGCGAAAATGACTGATCCTTTGACTGCAGAAGTGACTTGGCCGGTTACTGTATGGTTAGATGGGAATCGGACATTTGAAGCGGTGCTGAACTTTGGCCCCCGTAAAATCAGGAAAATAACTCTTGATCCTCACGGTCGATTCCCGGACAAAAATGTAGCAGATAATGAGTGGCCAAGGTAGTAGTCGGTTGGACATTCCTTAGATTATACTTTGGAAGTGTTAATTTCAAAAAACGTTTTACGAAATTATTCAAGGTGGGCTGGTAACAGTCCGCCTTTTTTAAAAAAATAAGCCCGCTATATTCTCAAGTGAAAAAAAATCTGTTGCCTAAAAAGCTTATTGAATCAACTTTAATTAATTGAATTTTCTTTATTGATTTTTTTATCAAGCGAAATTTCATTGGCGCCAAAAGAGATTGCATAAGCAATTCCCAAATAATTTAATCGGAATTAATTGCTGCTTTTTGATCCAAAAATCAGCTTTTTAAAAAGGCGATTAGTAGCTTGTGTTATTTTTAAAATATAATTAGTTGTGTAGAAAAAGTAATAGTTTTTGTAGTAGTTATTCTCAATAAGTTTTTGATTATTTTTCAACAGCTTTCTTGTATTTCTAAGAATTATCAAGTTTCTATTTACTCTGCTACGGCTACATACATGGACAAATAATGCAGCTTCGTGATCGTGTTGTCCATACAAGCAATTCATTGTTTCAGGATCATGGATAACCACTTGGGATCTATACTTTGGCACAATGTAATCGATAACCAATTTCTGTTCATATGGAAAAGTACAATTTTCTCGTAAACCATGAATTTCATCTTCCCAGTGAATTGCTTTCCGATTCACAAGTTTTACTCCTGTATTTACCGGAAAACCCCACGGCTTTTCGTTAAACACATGGTATAAAATCTTAGGATCACTTAAATCAATAAATTCCTCAATCCGTTTTTCCATCGCTTGGATATATATATCCGTATCGAGCCAAATGTACCATTCCGCATCAGGGAACGCCGCACTTGCTTTTTTTAAAAGCAAACATCTCCTGAAATGTAATTCGGGAATTTGGTTTGGTACTGGAGTTTCTGAATCATAGTAAAAATCGTATTGATGAGATTCAGAATATTCTTTTAAGATATTCCTGGTTAGCTCTGCAAACAGAACAATTTTTGGGTAATGCCCTGAGACAATGCAGATTTTTTTTTTCTCAATCATGTTTAAAAGTTGTCGTAAAACTAATTCAAAGTTAAAAAGATTGTCCTTAATAAGCTCCTTAACATCGATTAGATTTTTAGACAATATTGTAAATTCTTACAATTCAGATTTTGAAGATTGATTTGGAAATAAAGAACAGACTAAAGATTAATTCTGGTTTCCCCGGGTGCTCGAGGGCAACTAACCCTATTTAAGTTTTAACGATCCCGCTTGGAATCTGAACCTAGCAAAAACAGGGAGAGAGGTTAGGTTATAAATATACAACTGATAACCTATATTAAGTCCTGTTGGAACAAAAACCATGGATAGTTAACTCAAGCAAACCTTCAGCACAGGAATTCAATTCGAAAGAGGAAATAGAAACTTAAATCAACTTATTGGACTACCTCGCCTATTTCAAGAAATTTCAGGGCAAACCGATGACCCATGGTCCGCTGTCCTTCAGAATCGAAATGTATAAAATCCCCTTTGTGGGTGAGGTCACTGGTTTTGATTAGAGAAGCATACGGATCGGAGTCCACATATGCCTTGATTTGCCCGTTTACGGCTTGCCAATTTGCATCATTGGCAGAGTAGGAACCGAGTTCTCCAATCAAAATAGGCAGTGAATCATTCCCGATTTTGGTTCTGAATTTCAGAAATAAGGTTTTTATCCTTTCCTGATACAAGTCAATCAACTCATCGGATCCGCTATCACTTTCTCCCTGGTGCCAAAGAATTCCCTTAATCGTTCCATGGGCTTTTCCCAAGGCTATTTTCTCATTAAAATTTGAAAGTAGCTTTACATTTCGATATGTTGAATCGCCGATCCACTGTGAGATCGAACTCCCCCCAACTGCAGTTGGAAGGATTAAAATGGTTACAGAGTCAGGTAGGTGAGGGGCCAGCGTTTTGCCAAAAGACAACCCACAGTCCAAACCAGTAAGCAGAGGTTCATACCAGTGCAATGGCTCCCGAGCAGGAATTATTTCCCCTGCATTGTTGATAGTATAGACACGCTCATTTGGAATAGTGTCCTCTGCTTCTACAAGTCCTCTTCCGGCCATATTGGACTGTCCGGCAAGGATAAAAACCCATACATTTTCTTTAGCAGTCATAGAGTCCGGGTTGGTAGAAATAGAGTCAGCAGGATTTTGAACAAATTCTTCCTGATTTCCGGCAAAAGCTTCCAAAGCTGCAAAAATGAGCGCAATGAGAAGGATATTTTTAAGATTCATAGGATTCTCGTCTTGAGTTGATCGGGATATTTCGGAAAAAGCCGATTCTTCCAGAAGAAGAAAACCAGTCTCGGGCAGCCTGAAACCTGAAGTAACGCATCTCTTTTCAGAAGATCAAATCTCATGGAAAGAGAGGGTTGAAACGCGAATAACTGCAAGAAGCAGCGTGGTTTCCACACTCGGATTTCCACACTTTCAATCTGGAATGCCAAATGAATAAAATTGGTTGCGACAATTGTCCTGTTTCGGAATCAAGATTTGGATTACTTCTTCAAAAGCACTCATTCGTTCAGAGCAATGTCCTGAAAGTAACATTAGTATGAATTTATTTCTTTCTAAAACTGTCTTGAAATCACAAGACCCTCTTACATTCGAGCTAACTAAATTCAACCCAATGAGGCTGCATATGAAAAATAGGATCAGCTTGCGTTGCAAGATCAGGGTTTGGGATGAACTTCAAAAACTCGGGATTCAATGGACGATCGTGGATTAGGGGAGGGCCCAACTTGTGGGAGATATAAGTTTGGAGCAAAGGATGGTTCTCAAAACAAACCTTTAAAATTCCGGTTTACACCTATTGAGGATGAAAAACTATCCTGATAGAGAAGATCTAAATTATCATTATCGAAATGGTCCATTATTCTGACGAGCTTACAAAAGTCAATTACTCCGAATTTATCATTGGAAAATACGGCTATATCTATGCCTACCTCGCCAACATTTTTTTTGATGGAAAAGGAGTTACCCTCCAGCAGTTTATCAATAATCATAAGATAGAACGGGTGAAGGAACTTCTGTTTCATAATGAATTTAACCTCACAGAGATTTCCAATAAGCTCCACTACAGCGGTGTGGCGGATTTGTCCAATCAGTTCAAAAAAAAACACCTGATTTTCACCATCCTGTTTAAAGGAAACTTACGGGTGAGAAAAAGCTAAACATGGAAAGCTTATAACACCCATGGCTAAAAATTTAAAAGTTATTATTTGTTAACTACACCAATTCAAACCTTAATATGAGATTTATGTAAGTAGCCGCTGCATTGATGTAACATATTTGTGCTGAATTATACCCAAATTTAGAAAGGAGAATCTGAAGTCTGTTTATCACCAATTAGCAGAATAATTTTCCGGTCTTTAATTGCTTCAATCCATCCCAAACCAGCTATCTTTCAACACTGAACAAGAATTAACTGCGACCACCCCAATGCAAAAGACATTTGCATTTTAGCGGTTAATAACTAACCCCGTGAACACTCCGGAAGAACTCGGATTCAAGGCATGAGAACCAATTTCGGCTGACGTTAACCCCAAATTCAGTTCACTGGCAGTAAAAAGTGCGCTTAAATCTGCCGATTTTCGATTTCTTATCATCCGAGAATGGGAGACTTAGGGCAATTCAAAGAGAGATAGTAGATGGATCATTCAGGTAAAAATTGATTCCCCCGAACCATAGCTTAACACAGTTAATCACCCTTAATAAACAAAGCATGAATATTCTAAGGAGTTGGAGAGAACAGAAAGTGATGCTAAAACGGCGTTTCTCAATTTTACTGGATTTGGATTTTGAATACCAGGAAGGTCAAAGAGAAAAAATGTTGGAGAATCTTTCTCTCAAACTGGAAAAGACCCGACCAGAATTGGATTTGATTTTTGCCGAACTGCAAACATATTGAAATAATAGAAACCCGCTTTGAAACCCGCTAAACCTTAATCGGATAGCACACATGAGCTTTAACCAATGCATAAATGAAAAGTATAAAATTTGACAAGTCAGGTGCATCTGAATTTTCCAATATCCTGCATTCCAGGGTTAATGATTACTTTAAAAAGACTAATCAAAACAAATTCGGGGATCGAAAGATGATCGTTAAGACCGTTTTTATGCTCTCCGTTTTCTTAATTCCCCTGGTCATACTCAGTTCGGGAATTGTAACGAGTGTGTGGCTCCTCTTTATGCTGTATATCGTCAGTGGCCTGGGCATGGCAGGTGTGGGAATGGGAGTGATGCATGATGCGATTCATGGATCCTATTCTAAAAATCCCGTCATCAATAAATACATGGGATACACCATGAATTTGATTGGTGCCAATGCCGGCGTTTGGAAAATACAGCACAATGTGCTTCATCATACCTATACCAACATTGACCATGGGGATGATGATATCAACGCACCTTTCTTCTTACGATTTTCTCCAAATGCCAAGCGCTATTGGATCCATCGTTTTCAATATCTCTACATCTGGTTTTTCTATTGTCTTTCAACTGTTTCATGGATCACCTCCAAAGATTTTGTAAGAGCCACCCGCTACAAAAACATGGGATTCTATAATGAGGGAGGCTCATTTGCAAAAGAAATTTTGAAAATCGCCGCATGGAAAGTTTTCTATTATTCTTATGCTTTGGTGCTGCCATTGATTATGATACCACTGCCAGCAGGAATAATCATTTTGGCTTTTTTTTCAATGCATTTTGTGACAGGACTCTGTATCAGTCTGGTATTCCAGACTGCACATATACTTTCTGATACTACATTTCCGGAACCTGACGAAAAAGGTGTGATTTCAAATGAATGGATTGCTCATCAGTTGGCCACTACGAGTAACTATGCACCAAAAAGCAAAATATTTTCCTGGCTAATTGGAGGTTTGAATTTTCAGGTAGAACATCATTTGTTTCCAAATATCTGTCATGTTCATTATCCGGCTTTGTCCAGAATCGTTTCTCAAACGGCTCAGGAATTTGAAGTTCCCTATCTGGAAAAAAAGACATTTATGATGGCGCTAGAAGATCATGTGAAGATGCTTCGCCAATTAGGTCGAGCCTAGGGTATTTTGGTGTTTAGAACAGGATAACTTGGACATTGAAACCGTCCAACTTTTCAAAACCTTGTAAAAATGGTCCGGCACATCGGATCATTTTTGCTTTGGTACAGTCCGATATTTGTTGGGAGTTTGGCAAGTAACCTGCACCTGACACAGGACTTCCGATCCTTTAAAATCAGCTTGTCTTTTTGGACAAGCACCAAATCACAGGCATCTTTGAATTTCAATCGCATCATCCTTACACGCTGCTCCCAACGCCATTTCAATGAACTTAACACACACCGTCAAAGCTTTCCACGAACTTACTGTAGACGAACTCTACGAGATTTTGAAATTAAGGAGTGAAGTTTTTGTCGTCGAGCAAAACTGTGTCTTCCTGGATCAGGATGATAAGGATCAGAAGTGCTACCACCTGATGCTCTACTCAGATGATCAACTGGTAGGCTATAGCAGGTTAGTTCCCGCGGGTTTGTCCTATGCCGAGATGGCGATTGGACGCGTGATTACTTCGCCTTCAGCCAGAAGAAAAGGATTTGGAAAAATCCTGATGGAATTATCCATTGAGTATTGCAGGAAAATTTTCGGTCCAGGTGATATTCGAATCGGAGCGCAAACCTACGCGCTTGGTTTTTATGCTTCTTTGGGTTTTATCGCCGATGGCGAAACCTACGACGAGGATGGGATCGAACATATTGAAATGGTGAGGAAAAAGCTCTGAAGTTTTTTTACCGCAAAGTTCCCAAAGGATCGCAAAGAAGTTGGGGAAAAAGCTCTGAAGGAGCGTTTTGTAATAGCCATGGGTGGAAGCCATTGATTAAAATGAAAGGTTACGATTTTGATTTTTGGCCAGTTCCAAATCAATCGGGAATGCGCGGTGCCGCCAAAAACAAGGAATGTTGATGGTGTTTTTTTACCACAAAAGACACAAAGAAAACAAAGGCTTTGCGAATCGACCATTAATATAAACGGGATTAAAAATCCTTTTCTATCTGAGTTCGACATTGCAAATGTCGAATAGCTGAGAAAAAGAATTGTTAGTGAGTCCACTTACCTATCCAATAAAACTCAGAACTCCACTTCCTCATCTGCGATATTGTTTTGGGCTTGGAGCTTGTTGATCGTTTTTCTCAGACTTTTGATGACCTTGACCATAGACACCACATTCTGATCCGTCGAGGTTGCCAATTAGGTTAGGGTAAACTCAAATTTCTTTCCCGGCTCCAAGGTCTCATGCATTTCTTTCCATTCCCCAGCCATTAATATGCTGAGGGTTTTGGATATCACCTCCGCTTCAATAGTTGATAAGGAATGGATAGTTTCTACAATGGAAGCTCTGTAAGGGTTGTGATTGGGTATCATGGCGATGAGCGTTTAGGTACTTTACTATAATTTCCCGATTAATTCCTTGAAAATCCAGCAATACCCAAAAAAGGATGAGAGAAAGGGTAGTGTTGGTAGCCCCTGCCCGGTCAATATTTAAGGAAGAATCCATTGGAATGAAGGATGCTAACCGCTTTTTCACTTTTTAATAACTTTTGAGATTTTATCAAGATTGAATTTTCGCCAATCGTTCCTGCGGAACGAACCTTCTCCAAATTGATCCTATTTATTCTACCAATCAATCGTTCCCACGGAACGATCTCTGGCCGATAATTGTCCCATCGGACGAACGAGCGTTAAGAAAATGTCCGGGGGACATCCCGTACAGCTGTCGGGATTAGCAAGGGGCCAGGCTGTAGCGTGGGATTGGTAGCCCTCGGTTTTAACAGGGGACCAGATTTGGTAAAATGATTTTGGTTTTTGGCCGGTTATATGTCAATCGAGAAGAGATCTGCCGCCAAAAACAGAGGATTTTGATTGTGGATTTTATTGTCCAGTGAGGATTATACGATAAACACCAAATTCCCTAAACCAGATAGGGAATTATCTTCCCGAAAAGTGTAGTGATTCTGCTGACAAAGCTGAATTTTCCTCTTTCAAATGGCAAACAACCTTTATTCTGTGATGGCATCGCTTTTGGACTTTATGCTGCATTAACCAAACTAGCTAGTTATGCCATTTTTAAAACACGAAAAAGGAAAGGAAAAAGTCAGAATCTTCTATCAGGATTATGGAAAAGGAGACCCTGTGATTTTAATTCACGGTTGGCCATTAAGCCATCAGTCCTGGGAAGGACAGATCTCTACGTTGGTAGATGCCGGATATCGGGTGATTGCATACGATAGACGTGGCTTTGGCAATTCATCCCAACCACTCGAAGGCTATGATTACAGCGCTTTAACAATGGATCTTCGAGAGTTGATATTGGAGTTGGACCTGAATAAGGTGACCCTGGTCGGCTTCAGTATGGGCGGGGGAGAAGTAGTCCGCTACTTTACCGATTTCGAGGGTGACCGGGTGGTCAAGGCAGCTTTGATTGCCTCTATTATTCCATTGGTTGGCCAAAAAGAGGACAACCCTGATGGAGTACCACAAAAGGATTTGAATGAGATTATGGATGCACTGAAATCAGATCGAATCGGATTTTTGAAAGGCTTTCACGAGAACTTCTATAATTTCAAGGAGCTAAAAGACCGGGTGAGCCAGGCGAATTTGGATTATGACTTTTCTATAGCTTCACACGCTTCCCCTATTGCCACCATCAAAACAGCAGAAACTTGGGCAACTACCGACTTTAGGGATGAGCTGAAAAATGTAGATGTGCCCACGCTGATTGTGCATGGAGATTCAGATCAGATTGTGCCTTACAAGACCTCGGCTAAGCAGGCTGCTAAAGGAATTGCCAAAAATGAATACCACCTTATTCCGGGAGCACCACATGGGTTAAACCTCACCCATAGAGAGAAGTTGAATAAATTATTGCTGGAGTTTTTGAAGAAATAAAGTCCTGCTTAACAAATAGGAATGTGGTAATACACATTCCCATTTTACTTTTTAGACAACCAGGCTTTATCCAGATCCCAAACCGTTCCTAATAACCCAATCATCCCGCCGAAAGCTGGGCTGATGCTTGGTAAAGAAATGGGGGGATTAAAAAGAAAAAAAGGTTGTAGGAGTCTACGCTTAAGATAAGATTCTACTCCTGGGGGGGCGGAATGGGATACCGGTTTGTGAAGACACAAACCGGGGCAAGTCGCCAAGGTTAAACCTTCGAGGTTATTAAAACCTCAATGATTTAGTCCTTACTGATGATTACTTTCATGCTCTTTTCCCGTGCAGCATTGCTAAAGACCTCATAAGCTTCCAGCATCTGATCGAAGGTAAATCGATGCGTGATGAGTTGTTCTGGTTGGATTTTTTTGCTTTCCACTGTTTTGAGCAACATGGAGGTGGTATTGGTGTTCACTAAGCCCGTGGTGATGGTGATGTTTTTAATCCACAACTTCTGTAATTGCAGATCCACAGACTTTCCATGTACGCCTACATTGGCAATATGTCCACCAGGCCGGATAATGTCCTGGCAAATATTAAAAGTCTCCGGAATCCCAACAGCCTCAATAGCCACATCCACACCATCTTTGGTTTGTTCGGTAATGAATTTTAGAACGTCATTCTTGGCAGGATTGATGGTTTGAGTGGCACCAAATTTCTTAGCGAGCTCCAAGCGGCTCTCGTCTGTGTCGATCATGATGATCTGAGCAGGCGAGTAAAACTGGGCTGTCAAAAGTACCGACATGCCTACAGGACCAGCGCCCACAATCGCAACAATGTCTCCCGGTTTAACGGCGCCATTCAGCACACCAATTTCATGACCGGTAGGAAGAATGTCACTGAGCATGACCAAGGCTTCTTCATTGGCTTTGGGTGGAATAGGATAGAGACTATTGTCAGCATGAGGAATCCGCACAACCTCAGCCTGAGTGCCATCAATCAAGTGGCCAAGAATCCAACCTCCATCTTCACAATGGGCATACATTTGCTTTTTGCAATACTCACATTTTCCGCAGGAAGTAATGCAAGAAATCAGCACATGATCACCTTTCTTGAAATTGTTGACAGCGCTTCCCACTTCTTCTACAATGCCAACACCCTCATGGCCTAGAATCCTTCCTACAGTAACTGCCGGAACATCTCCCTTCAGAATGTGTAAGTCCGTACCACAAATAGTGGTTTTGAGCACTTTCACAATAGCATCGGTGGGATCTACTACTATTGGTCTTGGGGCATCCTTCCATTCCTTTTTCCCGGGACCCATGTAGACCAGCGCTTTCATAGTTTTCGCGCTTTGGGCCTTATCAACTTCTGAAACTTTCGTTTTCATCGCATTTCTGGTTAAGTTAAAAATCCTCCTGTATTACAAACCCAATAACCTCATAAAAATCAACACTTTACATGACGATTGTCAGTCAGAAGGATGATTTATTCAAGGGGTGATTAATCCTGTAGCTGGCAGTTTGAAGCTGAAATAAGTATTCCCTTAAAGGTCTTCAGGAAAATGAGTAGCAGAATTACGGATTACTGAAAAATAAAAAAGCGAAGATGCTCCCGATAATCATCGCGGACTACGCTTAGTTGGGGAGACAGAAGAGCTCTGAAGGAGCGCCTTCCAATATCCATGGGTGAAACCCCTGGTAAAAATTACCGATTATGATTTTGGTTTTTGGCCGGTTATATGTCAATCGAGAAGAGATCTGCCGCCAAAAACAGGTGGTTCGGACGGGATTTTTTTTTAAAAATGACACTGAGATACACGGACCTGCCTGCCGGGAGGCAGGGGAGTCACGGAGTTACACAGAGAGAATAATCAGGAAAAGCCCTGAAGGAGCGCCTTGTAATAGCCAGGGTCCCGATGGCTATCGCGGATAACCCCTGGTAAAAATGACGATTATGATTTTGGTTTTTGGCCGGTTCCATGTCAATCTGGAATGCCCGGTGCCGCCAAAAAGAAGGGATGTTATGAATCGGATTATAAATCCGATAATTATCTGAGTTCGAGATTTCAAACCGATAGCCATCGGCTCTCGAACAGCAGGAGGAAATTGGAAACGGGATTCTATTGCGGATTACAAATCCTATGATCAGGATTCGACATTGCAAATGTCGAATAGCTGAGTCCACCTACCTCTCCAATAAAACTCAAAACTCCACTTCTTCATCGGGGATATTGTTTTGGGATTGCAACTTGGTGATCGTTTTTCTCAGATTCTTGATGAGTTTGACCATAGATACCACATTCTGATCAGTTGAGGTTCCCAATTGGGTTAGGGTAAACTCAAACTTCTTTCCTTCCTCAAAGGTCTCGTGCATTTCTTTCCATTCCCCAACCATTAATATGCTGAGGGTTTTGGATATCACCTCCGCTTCCATAGTCGATAGGGAATGGATTGTTTCTAAAATGGAAGCTCTGTAGGGGTTGTGATTGGGTATCATGGTTCGGTGCGTTTGGTTACTTTACTATAATTTCCCGAATAATTCCTTGAAAATCCAGTAATACCCAAAAAAGGATGGGAGAAAGGTTTGGATTGGTAGCTCCTGCCAGGTGAATATTCAAAGAAGAATGCAATGGGAATGAAGGATGCTAAAGCTCTTTAGTTGGTCTCTAAGAATGTATCCGGAAGTCCCAAAAACCAAGAAGATAGCTTCAGTCTTTACCAAGGCACGGTTTGAATGATGCTGGTCACATTTGTTTTTATCTAAACCCTCGCAATAACGATTAACTGAAACAGATTGCTTCTCTCGTTCCTCTCTCGCAATGACGGTCCGACGATTACCCCAACTCCCTCAAATCCACAGCAACCAACCTCGAAACTCCCACCTCGATCATCGTAATGCCATAAATAATATCGGTGCTTTCCATCGTGCGCTTGTTGTGGCCTGTCTTTTTGTGTGGAAGTAGATGGAGCCGAATCTGTCCGATTCAAGCTTAGGAATACCTATATGACCCATTCTTGTTCAACTTAGGGATTAAGCGGCCTTAGTTTGCTGTCTGGTTTCCATGCCGGAGCGGTGGTGCCATTGGCCACCTTTTCTACCAATTCATAAAAAAATGCATTGAACTTGGCCGCTGCACCCCAGTCTATTTTTTGCAGGAGATCATCCTTGGGCGTATGATAGCCTTCCCGATACCATTGCCGGTAGATGCGCTCGCTCTCACTTCCAGGCTCAAAGCCAAAGACAAAATTGATGGCCGGAATTCCCTCTTGGATGAAGCTCCATTGATCAGAGCGTCGGATCAGATTACGTTCGGGTTCAGGATCATTCTGTACCTTAATCTGCATACTCTTGGCCACAGCCGATGCATCGTCTCCAAGAGTAGTTTCATCCAATGCATGAACGGTCAAGATCTCAAGGGGAAATAGCGGACGGAGTTGATCCAGGTTAATGTTTGCGGCGATGCTTTCTTTTGGTACAGGAAGGTGTTGCATCAGATACTTTGAGCCAAGCAATCCTTTCTCTTCGCCCGTAACGATTGCAAAAATTAAGGGTCTTTTAAATCCTTTACCTCCTTGCCGTTCTGCCAATTGAATTAGCAGCGCTACATAAGCAGCATCATCCAGCGTTCCATTATACAAACTGTCTCCATCGATAGGTTCGCCATATCCATAGCCATCGAGGTGTGCAGTAAGAACAATTGCCTGATTGGCAAGGCTAGGATCGGTGCCCGGCAGGCGAGCAAGGATGTTTGAGGATTGTAAGCTGCGTTTGGATCGTGTGAAACTCGCACTCATTTGGTCGGGCACCTCAAATACAGGTAGTGGCTTGCCCTGACTGCCCAAATCAATCAGGTCTTTAGCGTTTTGCCCACTGCCTTCGATTATTTTGTGTAATGCATCAGCATGGATACTGAAGGTTGGGAGCGTAAGTGGGGAAGGAGCAGCACCTGCCAGCCAAACATTTCTACTGTAGGCAAAGGGCCATCGTGGGGGCTCTATCGTGAAACCGGGATCAGCAATGAAGATAATTCCCAAGGCACCGGCTTCGCTTAGCGTTTTTATCCGGTCAGCATTGCTGGGAAGTTCTTCACGCCTTGTACCATGACAGATCACCAACTTGTCCTTCACTACATTTCTGCTTGTGGAATCACAGTATCCACAGTAAATAATCGGTGCTTCGACTATTTCGGAAGCGCTTCCAGGTGAGGTGAATATATCATGCAAGAATCTGAGTTCCCGTCCACCGACAATGATCCTGGCCTGAGTGATCGCTATTTCTTCCATCGGTACCTCTTGAAACCAGGTGCCATTGTCACCCAGCGGTTCAAGTCCTGCAGCAGCGAATCGCTCCGCAACCACAGCCGCTGCTCGTTCATAGCCAGGAGAGCCTGAATCCCGACCTTCCATCTCATCGCTGGAAAGTACAGTTGTGATTTCCCACCAAGCTTGTGTGTCTTCATCGAGTGAAGGTGAAGTTTCAACTTGTTTAGCACATCCTGTGAGGAGTAAGACAAGGATGAGGACGGGGAGAAAAAGGCTTCGCATGGGGAGAATGATTTGTTTTAAGATAGGGCAATTTCTTCAATTTCAGAATGGGATGGCTAAAGGCACATTCCTATTCAAATGGTACCTGATTAAATTGCCTCCTGCTTTAGCTGGAGGCAAAAGAATAAAAAATTATCTCAGAAGGCTTTAGCCCAAATATTTACAAATAAAGCCAACTCACTCAAACCCAAAGCAACTACCCTTGGAACTCTCGCTTCGATCATCGTGATGCCGTAGATAATGTCGGTGCTAGCCATCGTGCGCTTGTTGTGGGTGACGATGGTAAATCCAAGTCCTATCTGATAGTCTAAAGATATAATTACTGCAATAGTCATGGCTGCAACCCAGGGATTAGTGGCTGGGGTGGATCTGTGTGATTTTTTAAAAATTACCGCAGTTGGTTAATCTTGTAAAGCATAAATATAATTTATAATAAAAATGATAAATATCTATAAAAATTTATGAATAAGAGAGTTCATTTTTGTGTCGTTCTAAATCAACTACACCCAAATGAGAAAAATTACGGTAGCAAAAGGAGATAGAATTGGTCCTGAAATCATGGATGCAACGCTTAAAATTATTTTAGCCGCTGGGGCCAATATTGAAACCGGTGGAAAGGTGTGACTCGATGGGAACTGTGGATGTTCATTGTTTGAAAGTCACCAGCCCTTCTGCCATTGATCCTGTCACAGTGAGTCATCAGTTCTCCTGTTAAAGGAA
>JBILPR010000318.1:0-5002 GCA_044373795.1 Algoriphagus sp.
GAATTACAAATCAGAAACCTAAGCGTAAAGACTGAGTTTTTAATTCCTATTGAATGTAAAGGGGTAATAGTAGATACAGAATTGAGATGTGATCTCTTGGTTGAAAATCTGATTTGTATTGAGATCAAAGCTGTTAAAGAACTGATTCCGATCCACGATATTCAGCTAATTTCTTACATGAAGCTTCTAAAGGTTCCAAAAGGAATATTATATAACTTCCACGTAACCAACTTATATACTGAAGGCCAGAAGATTTTCGTAAATAAGTTTTTCGATAATTTGGATTGAAAGCAACTTCTAAAACCTCAGGTGAATAAAATAAAAATTTAATCGATTTACATCAAGAGATTTGGATTCTTAATCCTTTGTGGAATTTGTGCATTTTTGTAGTAAACTATTTTTTTAACCATAAAGGAGCAAAAGACAACAAAAGAAAGATTTGATCTGTATACTCTATCCGTTTTGAAGCGAAGCTCTTTATGAACTTTGTTTTCTTTCGTGGTAATTTAATTTTTAACCACAAAGGAGCAAAAGAAAGATTTGATCTGTCTACTCTACCGGATTTGAAGCGAAGCTCTTTGTGAACTTTGTTTTCTTTTGTGGTAATCAATTCTTTCCTACCAAAAACAAAAGGCAACAATTGGAAGGCTTGGACACATTAGATCAAAAAGTTAGGCCTAAAAACCACATTTTGAATTTCCAGTCTTTTTAGGAAAAATCAGATAGTTTCCATCATTCAATGACCTCCAAGGTACCTACCGAATGCTTCATCAAGATCTCCTGAAAAAAGAGCGTATAAATCGCCTGAGCCTGATCGGCCTGAGCATTGACCAATTGTTGATTTGCGGTCGACAAATCCACAAAATTTGAAATACCCAGCCGGAATCTCTCCTGAACGGCATTTTTTGCCTCATTGGCAGCCAATACCTGAACCTGCGTGTTTCTCTCTTTTTGAATTGCCGCCTTGTAGTTTTGGTTGGCCAGCTTCACTTCCTGGTAGATTTTCCGGTCAATGGATTCCTTCCTGAGGATCTGATTTTGATAGGCTACCTTACTTCGGCTTACGTCCAACCTAGTTTGAAAATTATTGAAAATAGGAATGGCCAGCGTCAATCCCACCGTATTCTGCGGGTACACTTTCAGGAGTTGCTCTCTCAGCGTTCGGTCATCGAGTGTGGTGAAGAAGGTATTGTAATTATAAAACGCGTTCAATCTCGGGTAATACATCGCTTTGATTGCCTGCATATCTTTCTTCGTAGCGGTCGTCAATAGTTCCTGCTGATTTTTGTCTGCACGGTTGGATTGAGCGAGTTCGTATAACTGGGCCATTTCCATTGCTTCAAATGAATCTTGCCTTGACAACGGATCGACCGCAGCCAACTCAGGCACCACCCCAACTTCCAACTGCAAATATTCCGCAAGATCCCACAAGTCGTTATCCAACAGAACATTTGCATCGACCACAACGGACTCGACTCGGGCCACTTCCGATTGTTGGTTATACAAATCGGAAATTGTCCTAAGACCTGCATCTACAAAACCTTCGATCTGAGTAAGCTGCTGCTTCTGATTTTCCAGATTTTGCTGGGCTATTCTCAGCAATTCTTTATCTAAAAGCACTTGCAAATACCGTCTTGCCACATCAAAAACCACCTGTTGCTTTGCTCTTGCCATCGCCTTTTCACCAGCCTGATAGGCAAGTCTGGAGGATTGAGTATCTAAGATCCTCCTTCCGGAATTGAACACCGGCATGTTCATGCTAAAGCCTGATGACACAATGTCGTTTGTCACATTGGTTACCACGATTTCTCCTTCCACTTGCTGAAATTGCTGTCCGGTTTGTCTGAGAAAAGAGTTGTTTAGATTGGCATTGGGCAGATGTGAAGCCATCGAAACCTGCTTTTCCTTTTCCAAAATCACCATGTTATTTTCCTGGATTTTATAATTCAGGTTTTTGGAAAGGGCAATATCTACCGCTTGTTTGAAATCGAGATTCAGGATTTCCTGAGCCACCGCCTGACCCGAGATCCCCATGCAAAAGAACACGGCAAACCAGCCTTTATTTTTGAATGATAACTTCATCTTTTTCTATTCTTCCGTCTATTAAATTGATCAATCTTGTGCCGAAATCAGCATTTTCCCGGGCATGTGTTGCCTGAATGATAGTCGTCCCTTCTCTGTGTAATTCCTGAAAAACTTCCATGATTTCCCTGGCTTGGCCGGAATGCAAATTTCCCGTAGGCTCATCTGCCAGCAATACTCTTGGTCGTCCTGCAATCGCCCTCGCTACTCCTACCAATTGTTGCTGCCCGCCTGATAACTGTGCTGGAAACAAATCCTTTTTTGCCACCATGTTGAACCTGTCCAAAAGATCGGCAATGATGCTTTTTCGCTCTGCTGAGGACACATTTCTGTAGAGAAGTGGCGTCTCGATATTTTCATAAACCGTCAACTCATCGATCAGATGATATGCCTGAAAAATGTAGCCAAACTCAGATTTATGCAAAGATGAACGTTCCTTATCCTTCATCGATTTGATGTCTTTGCCTCCGAAAGAATATTCCCCGGCATAGTCCTCATCCAGCAAACCGAGAATGTTGAGCAGGGAGGATTTTCCGGCACCGGAAGGACCCATGAGGGTGATGAATTCCCCTTCATTGATGGTGAGGTTTAACCCTTTGAGAATAAAAATCCGCTGAAATCGGGATTCGATGTATTTGTCTAAGTCTTTGAGTTGGATCATGAGTTAAAATCTTTGAAAGGCAAACGAGCAAATCACTCGCTTTTAAGTGTTTTTGAGGGATTGAGTGAATATACTTTCCAGCTCCGGTAGGCTATAGTGGCAATTGCCAATAGAAAGACAGTTGAAATGGCGATCAGGTATGGCCAGATACTTGGGTTGGTTTGATTGGCAAAATCCTGCAACCAAGTCCTGGAAAACCATATCCCAAAACCAATAGCCAATACGGCTGCATAAGCCAATAGCTTTAGAAAATCCGCTGCCAGTACTGAGATTACGTTTTGTTGGGTAGCACCAAGCACTTTTCTTATGCTGATTTCCCGGGTTCTTCGGAGAGCCACATAGCTTACCAATCCAAATAAACCCATGCACGCAATGAAAATGGCTATTGCTGAGAACAGGCCAAAAATCCATCCTGCCCGCTGCTCAGAACTGTACATTTGATCGTAGGCTTGATCCACGAAAACGGGATTAAATGGTCTTTCCGGTACCAATTTTTCCCATATTCCTTCTAATGTTGCCAAATGAGCTGCAGGGTCACCGGTGGGCAATTTTACAAGTAAAACATTTGCTTGATCCGGATCATGAAAAATCACCAGCGGACTTACCTGATGATGTAAGGAATTGAAGTAAAAATCTTTGACAACCCCTTTTATTTCAGAATTGGAATTAAAACCAAGATTGATAGTTTTTCCAATTGCCTCTTCTGCAGTCCAACCCATTTCCTTTGCGGAAGACTCATTTAAGATCACAGGAAATCTCTCCGTGCCATCTTCAAGTTCACTCCTTTTAAGGTCGGTTTCAGAAAAATTATTTCCGGCCAACAAATCGAGGTTAATAGTTTGCATGATATCCTGATCGGCGGAGTATCCCGTAATCATAAATTCACGCTGATTATCTCCTCCCGGAAAAACTCTGTAGCCTGCTTTGATGTGTATTGGCATGTCAGCGGCTCGGGAGACGGACGTTGCGGCGCCAGAGCGAAGCATTTCATTTTTGATGGTTTCTACCTCATCCCGCATGTTGAAGTGATAATTAAAAGAAACCAAATGTTCTTTTTCATACCCCAGGTTTATGCCTTTCATGTAGTCAAGCTGACTTTTCACGACAAATGTGGAGATCAATAATCCGATGGAAACAAAAAATTGAAAAACAACAAGAGACTTTCTAACCCAGGCTCCTCCACCCATTTTTGTTTTGTTGACCAAAGCCTTGATCGGCTCCATTCCTGAGAGAATCAAGGATGGATAGAGCCCAGCCAGAAATCCAACCAATACAATAAATCCGATGAGTAATAGTATTCCGGTCGGCGAAATTACCAGCCCCAGATTTAAAGGAACTCCGCTGATGGATGAAAATTTTGGTGAGATCAGATAGAGAAACAAAACACTTAAACCCGTTGCGGTAAAAGTCAAAAGCATGGATTCTGAAACGAATTGACCAAAAAGCTGTCCTCGCCCCGCTCCCATGACTTTACGAAGTCCTACTTCTTTATTTCTTTCCGTTGCTTCTGCTGTTGCCAGGTTGACATAATTAATCACCCCAATCGCAATCAGTAACAAGGCGACTATTCCAAAAATATAGATGTATCGTATATCTGCTCCTGGTTTGATTGAACCCAAAGTCTGATCACCTAAATGGATTTGGGTCACAGGCTGAATAAAAAATGCCGTCTCATAACCATACTCAGCAAGGTCTTTTCCCAGGTATTTATCTACTATTTGTTCCAGTTTTCCTTCAAAAACCTGAGGGTCCGCTCCGGTCTTTAGTTTGACATACGTATAATAATTACTTGGAGACCATTCAGGTTTGGTCCCGTGTCGATGGGATTTGAAGGAGGCTAAAAAATCAAAATAAATATGACTGTTGGAAGGAAAATCTTCCATCACTCCTGAAACAACGTAGTCTTTACCATCAACTTTCAACGGTTTTCCCTGAGCTGTTGAGGCATTCCCAAAATATCTCTCGGCAGAACCTTTTGTCAAAACAATTTGATTTGGTTCTGAAAGGACCTGTTCAGCATTTCCCGATAACAGCTCAAAATCAAATACTTCAAAAAAGTTTTCATCGGCAAAGGCAAAAGATCTTTCTTCTTGATTTCCATCTCCTGCATCTATCATCACAGAAGAAAAAATACTGAGATCAAATAACAGAGTGCCGTTTTCTACTTCTGGAATTTCATCGATTAGGGTGGGAATTAGACTTGATGGCGTTGAGGCGACTAATTGCGCTTCTCCTGCAGAACGAAACTCCTGATTTAAT
>JBILPR010000066.1:0-16747 GCA_044373795.1 Algoriphagus sp.
GATCAATACGCCAAATACCTTCCATACGTGAGCAGCCGAGATGATCTCAGGATTATTTTCAACGACATGCTGGGAGAACTAAACACCTCCCATTTTGGATTTAGCTCAACCGGCGATGAAGAGGAAGTATATTTTGGCAGCAAAACCATGACCGCTGGAATCGTTTTTGACGAGGAAAATCCCTATCGTGTAAATCGGATTCTCAGGAACGGCCCTGCAGATTTGGATCCGATGCCGGTCTTGCCGGGTGATGAATTGGTTGCCGTAAATGGAATTGCAGTAGATAAGTCAAAAAATCGGGAATACTATTTTTTAGCGCCAATCATGCCTGAAGAGCTTATTCTGACTTTCATGAGAGGCGGAAAAGAAGTGAAATTCAAAACTCATCCTGCGTCATTCAATGAATTGAAAACAGGACTCTATGATGAGTGGATGGATGAGAATGAAGCCTATGTCGATCAAAAGTCTTCGGATAGAATCTCCTATGTCCACATGAAAAATATGGGAGGGGAGCAGTTGGAGCATTTTCTACAGGAGATGGTATCACATAAGGGAAACCGGGAAGGCTTGATTCTTGACTTGAGGTATAATACAGGTGGAAATGTCCACGATCAAGTGTTGAAATTCCTAAGTCAAAAAAGCTATTTACAATGGAAATACCGGGATGGCAAACTCACTAATCAGCCGAACTTCTCCCCTGCGGATCGGCCAATTGTCCTTTTGATCAATGAGCAATCTCTATCCGATGCAGAAATGACTGCTCAGGGTTTTAAGGAATTGGGGTTGGGAACCATTGTGGGAACTGAAACGTATCGCTGGATAATTTTCACCTCCGGTGCAGGTTTGGTTGATGGTTCATTCTACCGACTTCCGGCTTGGGGCTGTTATACGCTGGATGGCAGAAACCTCGAAAAGGACGGAGTCACTCCTGATGTGCGGGTTGATGAGGGATTTGTGGACCGACTGAAAGGAAACCAAAATCAGCTGGACAAAGCGATCGAGTTGATTTTGAAACAGCTTCAATAAAAATGGAACAAGAAAAAGCCATCCAATTCATGAACTGGATGGCTTTTTCTTTTTTATGTATTTCCTCAATATTGTCTCTGGTTTATTAAAACAATTGAAAATTCAGAGGAAGGTTTGATTTCGGATTTCTTCCGTCATCGGTCTTCCAGTCATTCTTATTTAATCAGTTCCTTCCTTTTCAGAATTGTTTCCATGAATTTCCGCTCATTGTCTGAGTTGAATATTCTGAAAGGAAGATGAATAAACTGAGCTTTTGACATGTAAAGGACATAAGCGTCTTTAGTCATTTCCACACGCTTGATCATATTCCATTGAACCGGCATTCCTTCTCTTACATTGAGTTTCATCAGGATTTGGCGGCTGTCGATCTCATAGGAGAGCTTTTCGAAGATAACCTTATTCTGCTCCATTTGGGTGACACCGGTAAACTGGATAGCCCAGAAGAGCACATATAGACCGTAAGCAATGATTGCTCCAATAAACCACCAAATAGACGCAATCCAGAAGAATCCTAAGCAGATGGCCAAAGCAATCAAAATCACCCACCATTGCTCCTTAATTATGTTGATCAAACCCATTTTGATGTAGGTTCCGGTCGGTAATTGATATTTTTTTGTTTTAATAATCATCCTTTTTCAATTTCAGAGCGCAAATATCCAAGTATCCTTGGGATTAAACAAGCCGAATAAAATCATAAAATCAGGTTCTTTTGAGAAACATTTGGGCTAACTCATTGATTTAAAATCAGTATTCGTTTAACTTATATCAAAATTTTTAGCCATGAGTAGTTTAGTAATTGATCTGATCTTGTGTGGGGTGGCGTATGTAATATTGATTTATTTCGTGGCCACCTTGACTAAAAACTCCCTCAGACGAGGCAATAGCAGCGGGGACGATGGAGATGGAGGAATTGAAAACCTCAGTCCTCCAAAAATCGATTTACCTCCCGGGGTGATCTGGCCTTCTGATGTGCCTAAAACAAGCAAGCGACCCGACCCGGTTGAGTATTAATGGCATTTTTCGCAGATACCCTGCACCAGTAAATTCATTTCCTTTTTTATGAAACCGGCAGGCAACTTTATCGCCGGTAGACTGATAGATTCCAGGCAGGTCGTTTCTCCACAGATTTCACATTTAAAATGGACATGCTCATGACTATGATCGTGATGATCCTCGTGTGAGCAAAGTGCGTATTTGGTGGCGCCGCTATCATCCAGGACTTTGTGAATAAGATCCTTGTCCAAAAAAGTCTTCAACGTGCGATAGATCGTCACCCGGTCAAATTTATTATTAAGCGTATCTTCTAGATCTGCATGCGCCAAAGCTACTTGCTTGCCCAAAAACTGACGAATAATCTCCACTCTGCAGTCCGTGACACGGAGCTTGTGGCTTAGTAGAATTGAATCTGGGGTTACCATGGGGTTGATATTTGCTGATCTAAATTAAAGAAATTAAGTGGTCACAAAAAAAGGGCGCCCATCGGACGCCCTTCAATGAATACTTAGTTTTACTGAGGATCAAGAATTTTGTTGATCCTCTCCAAAGCATCTTCCAGGTGAAGCTTCGACATTCTATCCGAAGTTCTTGGAATTGCTGCTCTGATTTCTCTTTGCAAGGTTTTGAATTCTCCTCTTGCCATCGGTCTGATATCAGACTGGGAAGCATCGATTTGCGGACCTGCAAATCCTCTGAATGCAGCGGGCAGAGGAGTAACCTCACCGGTCAGCATCAATTCCAATCTTTCTATATGTGCACGCTGAAGTGCCCTTCTGTGCACATCGATCGTTTTGCCTGCGGCAATTTCTGTCCAGATTCCTTTTCTCAGATCATCGAATAGTTCGGTGATTTTGTAGGCTTCATTTCCGTTTAGCGCTTCATTTTCAATTACTCGTCCAAGTCTGCCCCATTCCAAAATCCCGTTGAGTGTCGTCACTTGTACGCCACGGATTCTTTCCAGAGCACCGAAATCACCGATTCTCGAGATGATTGAATCATTCATCAACCAAGTCGGAGTGGCGAACAATTCTTTGTTAAGGAAAGCAACTGCAGATTTCTGAGTTTCTTTTGAAGTATGCGTGTAGACAGCTTCTTCCTGTCCGGATGATTTATAGATTTCCATCACACCACCTACGTTGGTTCTCACATGGCCCATGTATCTGTTGTATTGGCCGATGACCTGACCGTACATTTCAGACAGATCCTCGTATCCTTTGAATGGCTTATCTTCTTCGGCTGTCCATCCCATCAGGTTTGGCATGATTCGCTTCAGGTTTTTGATTCCATAATCAGAAGCTTTCATAGCATCATCGCCAAGATCCTCACTTTGAGTGGTCGGATCATAGTTGTTTCCCTGACGTCCGTATCTGTAGACAGGATCACCCTTTTTCGATAAAATCCACTCATCAAGGGTCTTTTGCTCTTCTTCCGGAGTTTTTGCATCGGGAATAGGTCTGTATCCCCAAGCGATTGCATATTTATCATAAGGTCCCACTTCCGGCATTAAACTTACTCCGGCATCTTCAGGCTGTGCGATGTAATTGAATCTTGCATAGTCCATCAGAGATGGGGCAGTTCCCATTTCTTTGGTGAAAACAGGATCTCTGAGCTTATCCACAGGATAGGCATGGGATGAGCCAAAGTTATGCGGTAAGCCAAGTGTGTGACCCACTTCGTGAGAGGATACAAAACGTACCAGTCTGCCCATTACTTCATCGTCGAACTGTACATTTCTCGCTGCAGGATTGATTGCTGCAGTTTGGATGAAGAACCAATTTCTAAGCAGGTTCATCACATTGTGATACCATCCGATATCAGACTCCAGAATCTCTCCTGATCTTGGATCGGAAACGTGGGGTCCGTAAGCATTCTGAATATCAGAAGCGAAATATCTGATCACCGAATAGCGAGCATCTTCAGGACTCCAGGTCGGATCCTCAGCCGTAGTCGGAGCTTCTTTTGCAATAATGGCATTTTTGAAACCAGCTGCTTCGAAAGCTTTCTGCCAGTCTTCAACACCAGCGATCAAATGAGGAACCCATTGCTTTGGCGTAGCCGGATCGATGTAATAAACAATCTGCTTCTTAGGCTCCACCAATTCACCTCTTTTGAATTTCTCGATGTCTTCTTCCTTCACTTCAAGTCTCCACCGATCCAGAAAAGTTCTGGTGGAGGCTTTTTGGGCATCAGAGCCATAGTCAAGAATTGATCGGCTAAACCAGCCAACTCTTTTGTCCGAAAGTCTTTGCATCATCGGTTCTGCCGGAAGGAGAATCATGGATGAGTTCATTTCCAAAGTGATCAATCCTGTTGAGCTGTTTGATGGAGGCTCGGCAGCTGCATAGGTCAGGACATATCTAGCCTCTATATTGATCGGGTAGGTGTGAATATGCTCGATGTAAGTACGATCCGGATCCAGTCGACTTACCTTGTATTCCGTGCGACGGTTACGCTGTAATCCGAGGGCCTGAACATCCTTGTTAAACAAATCCGTGACTTCAATGACAATTCCTGTGGAATCGGTGCCTCTGGATTTGATGTCAAATTTCTGCAGGATTGGCTCCAAGTTGGAGTTTTTGACCGCAGTCGCTATTGGAAGAGAATCGGCAGCATAGTTATTGACCGAAACTACTTTAAGCAGGATATCGTCGTTGTTTTTTTCCCATCTTAGCATCAGCGTATTGGTGCGCTCTCCGCCATATCCAATTCCATCTGCAGTTTTGGCGATGGTGGTTACCATCAGCATATCCCTGCCAAGCAGAGAATCAGGGATTTCATAGAAGAATTTGTTCTCGATTTGATGAACTTTGAAGAGTCCTTCTTTCGATTTTGCTTTTCCAGTAATTACTTCTTTGTAAGGCTTTGGACCAGTAATTGCCGGAGGGCCGTTTTGAGGACGGGCCGGAGGAGTCACTGTCGTAGATGACGGGGCATCTTTTTTCTTTTTCTTTTGAGCAAAAGAGTCTTCTGAATAGATCAAGACTCCCAGCACACTGAGCAAAAGAGTCAATCTCCTCAGTAATTTGGGTAATGAGTTTTTCATCGTAAATAGTTTTGATTAGGGAATAAATAAACTTTCATTTTCTGGTATGAGTCATCTGATAAACTTAATATTTGATAAACGGTTTAATACCTGAATTTAAGGCAATCTATTGGAAATCAAACAAGACGTAATAGTGATAGGGGGCGGGCTTGCGGGGCTGGTTTCTTCAAGTTTACTGGCCAAAAGCGGATACTCGGTCCTTTTGGTTGAGAAAAAGCAATACCCGTTTCACCGGGTTTGTGGAGAATATGTGTCAAATGAAGCCTTGGATTTCCTGAAAAGAGAAGGTTTGCTTCCCCGTGATTTTGACTTCCCCCAGATAAAAAACTTTTTATTCACTGACACAGCAGGAAGTGGGGTAACAATCCCCTTGGACCTTGGAGGATTTGGCATCAGCCGATATGTGCTGGATGATTTTATGTACAGACAGGCGCTGAGTTTTGGAGTGAAATTCCGAACCGGCACGCAGGTAGTCGATTATACTTTTGAAGAAAAGGAAGACGAATTTCAGTTGAAGCTTTCGGATCAATCGCTTCTTTCTGCTAGGCAAGTAATCGGAGCTTTTGGGAAGCGATCCCGGCTGGATAAAGTAATGAAGCGGCCATTTATTGAAATGCGCAGTCCCTTTATCGGAGTTAAATATCATATCAAAACTGATTTTGCCCGGGATGTCGTTGCGCTGCATAATTTTGAAGGAGGCTATTGCGGGATTAATTCTATCGAAGAGGACAAGTTTAATCTTTGTTACCTGGGAAGCAGGGATCAGCTTCGCAAATTCGGATCGGTGGAAGTGATGGAGAGGGAGATTCTCTGGAAAAATCCAGCTTTGAAGCGCCTGTTCAGTGAAAGCGAATTTCTCTTTCAAAAGCCTGAAGTAATCAACGAAATCAATTTTGAGCCGAAAGAACCAGTTGAGGATCATATCCTGATGACCGGAGATTCTGCTGGTTTGATTACACCGCTTTGCGGAAATGGCATGGCGATCGCCATTCATTCGGGAAAAATGGCTGCTGAGGCGATCATCAAAGGAAAAAGCCGGAAGGAAATAGAATCGCTTTATGAAAATGCGTGGAGGAAAGAATTTCAAATCAGACTTTGGGTAGGGAGAACTGTTCAGAACCTCTTCGGTGCAAAGAGCGCTTCTGTATTAACGAGAATGCTAATAAAGAACATCCCGTTTTTTGCGAACCAAATCATCAAAAATACGCACGGAAGACCTTTTTAAAATTCTCAATATGCTCCGAATACCTGAAGAATTTGAGTGTTTTCCAGGAAATAGTAGATGAAGAATGCATTCAAAGCCAAAGCCGAAATGGTATTCATTCCCATTGCCCAACTGTAGCTTGCATATTTTTTAGGATTCAGCTGAATAAAACTAAACCAGATCAGGAAAAACACCATAATAGGAGCCATTGCACTCAGGTAGATCCAGAGGATATCGAGCTGATTTTTGTCTATGAAGTACCAGGCGAAAGCTAATCCGGTGATCAAAAATAGAATCGAGGCAAAGAAAAATGTTCCTTTGATTCCCAAAACGAGACTTAGCGTACGGTCTCCTCTGCGGGAATCTTCCCCGTGCTGATAGACTTGAGTCAGCGGGTAACTTCCCCATAGCATCACACTGGTCAAAAGCCCGGGAATGATCACATGCGGCTTGATTATCACGGTCCAATCCAATTCGCTTATTCCTGCGTAAACCATTCCGAAGGTGAAAAATCCCTGGAAAAACCCGGCGATGAACCAACTCAGCCATGGATATTTTTTGATCCGAATGGATGGATGGCTATATGCCATGCTGACCAGGCCATAAACCAAGACCATGGATGCAAAACTCCAATTGATCAGCAACCCAAGCCCAATCGCGACCAGGAAAAAGATCAGCGAAAGCCAATACAAATCCTTGGTGACTTTTGGCGGATTTTTCAGTCCGCCTATACTTTCCTCATCCTTGTCAAAATAGCTGTTATAACCGTTGCTGGATGGATACAGAAATAAGTGAAGAGCAAGGAAGACATACAGCAATCGCTGCTCGTTCAGATTGGGAGTCAGCGCAAGGGCAAAGAAAAAAACCGGCATTAAAAATAAAGAAAATGGAATTCGCAGGTGTTTTAGGCTCGATATTGTAATCATAACGTATATATGGCTTCAGCAGAACCTTATCCTAACCGGAAGGTTATACTGCTGTTCTTCCAATTTAGAAATTATCTTTTAACTTGATTACATGAAATCCAGTATTGTAAGCATTGGCCTGGCAAATCCAGGCAAGCCGATTGCCCAATCGGTCATCTCGGATTTTATGAAAGTGGCTCATGAACTCGACGAGGTAGAGGGAAGAAAACTGGGATTTTTATACAGAATGTCGGGAATATCTACCCGACACAGTGTATTGAATGACTTTTCAAAAAAGGATCCTGCCGAATTTTCATTTTTTCCGAAGGATAAGAATCTGGAGCCGTTCCCGGGGACGAAGGCAAGGATGGAGATATTTCGTACTGAAGCTCCTGATTTATGTGAGAAAGCTGTCATCGATTGCCTGGAAAAGTCAGGACAAACGGCTGAATCCATCACACACTTGATTTTGGTTTCTTGCACAGGTATGGTCGCTCCCGGAGTGGAGTTGGAATTGATGAGGAGGCTCGAATTGAATGATACAGTAGAGCGTTACTGTGTTCATTTTATGGGTTGCTATGCTGCTTTCACAGGAATTAAACTTGCAGATAAAATCCTTCATGCTGAGCCCGACGCAAAAGTATTAGTGGTTTCAGTCGAGCTGTGCACGCTGCATTTTCAGAAAGAATACGTGGAAGATAATATCCTTGCCAATTCCCTTTTCGCAGATGGTGCGGCGGCAGCGTTGATCATGAAGTCAAAAAAGGGATTGTCGATTGAGTCATATTTGAGTCAGGTCTTGCGTGAGGGAGAAGATGACATGGCTTGGGGGATTGGTGATTTTGGATTTGAAATGCGCCTCAGTAAATACATTCCGTCTTTGTTGGACGAGGGAATCAGAAAACTCAGAGATGTGTTTGAGAAGAAATTCAACTTGTCCGGAATCAAGAATTTTGCCATCCATCCTGGTGGAAAGCAGATTTTGCAAAAAGTTCAGGAGGCGTTCGAACTGAATCCTTCCGTCAATAAACATGCGGCAGACGTGCTGAATCAGTATGGAAACATGTCCTCAGCTACTATCCTTTTTGTGCTGTCCAGAATGATGGATGACGTGGAAATCACAGGAAAAATTTTGTCTTTGGGATTTGGTCCCGGGCTTACATTGGAAACACTTTATCTAGATAAGCGATGAGCAGATTTGATCAAAGAAGTGAGGAAAAAGAACTCATGGATGATCTTCAATGCTCAGGAGAAATACTGGAGCAAACTTTGCGCGAGCTCAAAACAATCAATCGTTGGCTGGGAGGAAATTACGTCACCACGTCCGGATTGGCAAAACTTTTCAAAGCTAAACCTCAGCAATCTTATTCTATCGCTGACATCGGTTGTGGAGGTGGAGATATGCTGCGAATCATGAGTGATTGGGCAAGCTCCGGGAATTTTAAAGTGAATTTTACAGGGGTAGATGCCAATCCAAATATCATAGAGCTGGCAAAGCAGCGATTGTCCGATTTGCCGGGAATCAGATGGAAAACTCAAAATGTATTTGATTCAAAATTTGCATTGGATCATGTGGATGTCGTGACCTGCACGCTTTTTACCCATCATTTCACGGATTCAGAACTTGTTTCTTTGTTGACTGCCTTTCGTCAAAAAGCGAAACTTGGAATTGTGATCAATGACCTCCATCGTCATCCATTGGCCTATCATAGCATCCGCATCCTTACCCGCTGGTTTAGCCGGTCGCCGATGGTCCAAAATGATGCGCCGGTTTCAGTGTTGAGAAGTTTTTCCAGACAGGATTGGGAGAGGATTTTGAAAGGTGCTGAGGTAACCAATTTCAAAATTACCTGGAATTGGGCTTTCCGTTGGCAAGTCTATGTCCTATTTTAGGATTTTTGAAATGAGTAATTAAACCAACTTGATGCAATGGAATTATCCCCGGAAACCGTTAAAACGCTTTTAGAGCAGGGAATTCAACTTGCCTATAAAATTGTACCGTCACTTATTTATGCACTTTTTTTCTATCTGATTGGCAGATTCATCGTATTAAAGCTTGTCAGAGGGTTTACGAAAATCCTTCAAAGAAGGGAGGAAAATCCTTCGTTAAATGACTTTTTGATTGGCTTGGTAAAAGCCTTATTGTTCGTTTCCTTATTTATAGGAATAGCAACGATTTTGGGAGTTCCCGCATCCTCTTTCCTCGCTGTTTTGGGTGCTGCAGGTCTGGCAATTGGTCTCGCTCTTCAAGGCTCTCTTTCCAATTTTGCCGGAGGAGTTTTGATTCTTCTTTTCAAGCCTTTCCGTGTGGGTGATACGATCACCGGACAGGGACATACAGGAACAGTCCGCAAGATAGATGTGCTGTACACACACCTGAATACCTTTGATAACAAGGAAGTGATCATCCCAAATGGTAATCTTGCTAATTCTGATGTTGTCAATTTCAGCTCGCAGGAAACGCGCAGAGTGGATTTCACAATTGGTGTCGCCTATGGCACCAAGCTGAAATTCGTGAAAGATCTGATTTTGGAAATAATCGATAAAGACGAACGTGTTTTAAAGGAGCCCGCTCCTTTGGTAGCGTTCAATACCTTTGGAGCAAGTTCATTGGATTTGGTTGTGCGAGTTTGGGTAAAGACTCCGGATTATTGGAATGTTTATTTTTCAAACATGGAAGCGATTAAAGAGGCTTTTGAATTTCATAAAGTTGAGATCCCTTATCCGAAAAGCGATGTTTACCACCATTATCCAAATGGCGAAGGAATGAATAAAGAAAAAGAGGTTGAATGACCTCCCTTTCGATGTTGGAATTTAAAACTTCCTAAGAATTTTTTCCAATGGTTTCCTCCGTATATCGGGAACATAGGTTTCGTCTTTTGAATAGCCAACCGGAATCAGAAGGAATGGTTTTTCGTAAGAAGGCCTTTGAAGAATTTCACTCAAAAAGTTCATCGGACTTGGCGTGTGAGTCACAGCCGCAAGTCCGGCGCGGTGAATCGCCGCCAGTAAAAAGCCGCATGCTATTCCTACAGATTCACTGACATAATAATGCTGGACTTTTTCTCCGCTTTCCATTCCATAGGATTGCTTGAAAACTACGATTAAGTGGGGAGCTTCTTCCAAAAAAGGTTTTTCCCAATTTGTCCCGAGCGGTTTCAAATCGTCTTTCCAGGTATTGGGCATTCTGCTTTCGTAGCTGATTTTCTCTTCCTCTTCGGCGGCTTCACGTATTTTACGCTTTATCTCAGAATCTGAAACCAGGCAAAAAGTCCAGGGTTGCTTATGGGCTCCTGAAGGAGCGGTGCTTGCTGTGAGAATGATATTCTCCATGACTTCCAAAGGAATCGGTCTGGGATCAAATTCCCTTACTGTCCTTCGCATATCCATTTCATGATAGAATTCTCTTGATTTTTCAATCATTTCCTTCGGAGTTGTCTGGGGCTTTTCGTATCGGATATGTTCAAATCCCCCAATTATTTTCTTTTCCATAAAAAAAACGGCTACCTGAGAAAGATAGCCGTTTTGTTGTGCTTTTATTCAATCAATCAAATGTGACATCTTTTGATCCACCCGGGTAGGTGACTTTTCCAACTTTATCACAGGCGCCGGAACCATAGTCAACACTTGCTTCAATCCCTTTGTAAGTAAATTGCAAAACTCCTGAGTTTGGCACCCAAATACCAGAAGAGATGCAAGTTTGAGTGAGTTTCAGTGGAGTAGTGATCAAAGTTGAGTAGTTGTAATCACCGCGGCTTTTTCCTGATCCTGTTCCGGTGACGGATGTTTCATAACCTTGTGCGCCGAGTTTAATTTCTCGTATCTGGTCCATTTTAAGAGTAGCGAAGGTTTTATCAGACCAGGTTATCTTTCCATTATCCACTTTTACTGTCATGGTAATGGTACTAGTCGCCAGGTTTATTCCTGTGTTTGTCAGGAATCTGGTTCCTTCCAGTTTCAAGCCGTTTACCTCATATCCTTCAAATGAGGTGATTATTGTCGAACCCGGGAATGCCAGATTTCCAGAGTAAGTCAGGAGAACTTTTCCTTTTCTAACTACTCCTTCTTCACTCGTACATCCTGCACCGAAGTCAATTGTAATTTTCTTGGTTTGCTTATCCACTTTGACATCAGCAGCCTGGCAAAGCAAGGATTGACTGGAACTGATTACTCTCGCTCCCAGACCATTTGCCTGCATTACTTCTAAAGTGATATTGTCAACGTCTTCGTAGGAGCGATAGATTTCTACTTCATCTTCTAGTAAACTAAGGTCCGGCTCGGGCAAAATCTTGTCGGCAACGGATTCACATGAAATGATCAGAACTGAAATCATTCCGATAAAAATCAGGGTAAAGAGGTTTTTCATAAAACAGTGATTTTTTGATGAGTTTAAATCTATGGCTAATTCCCAAGTTTTAAAGGAGGTTTGACCTCTTTTTTGCTTTTACCGCTTACGCATCCAATGTTTTGGGTCAGTGAAATATCATCAGGCAAGATTCCCATGCCTTGGCTCAAATCCCATTCTTCAGCTTCAGGCTCCTGAGTTTTTAACTTTGATTTTTCGGATTTTGATTTCATCATTTCAAAATTGATTTGGGAGTTAAAACGGCCAACTGTCTGGGAAAGGTTTACCCTGAAAATATTTTTTCAACTCCCAATCTGTAAGAAGACAGGATTCGAGTTCTTTTTCGATTTGTTTCTGGTCGGGATATTGTCCGATTATCACGATTTCATTGAGTCTGTCTCCATACTGTTTATCCCATTTGCTTTCAATTTGCTTTTGGTTTTCGATATAGGATCCATAGCTGATTCTCTGTCCAAATGTCATCGATGCCCACCATACTCCCACAGGATCGGCTTTCAGGCTTCCTCCGGCTTGCGACCAGGAGATAGCTTGATCTTTTCTTGACGCAAGGTAAAAAAGACCTTTACTGCGAATGATACTCGCGGGCCAGAAGTCTGTGATGTATTTCCAGAATCGCTCTGGATGAAAAGGTCTTTTGTCCCTGAACACGAAACTCACAATGCCGTATTCTTCTGTCTCTGGCGTGTGTATTGACTTCAATTCGTCTTGCCAAGCTTCTGTTTGAGAAGATTCTTCCTCATCATACAGGCCTGTGTTCAGGATAAATCTGGGATCGACAATGCCTTGGCTCGTGGTGATTATTTTAGCTTTTGGGTTGAGGGATTGCAGGATAGCTTTTAATTCACTCGTTTGTTCCTGACTTACCAAGTCCGTTTTGTTTAGCAGGATAATGTTGGCAAATTCAATCTGATCGGTAAGCAGATTGACGATTGATCGTTGATCTTCTTGGTCATTGTTCATTCCTGTGGAAAAAACTGTTTCCCCGCTTCCAAAGTCTTTGTGGAAATTGAATGCATCCACTACCGTCACCAGCGTATCAAGTCTGCTGAATTTCGACAAATCTATTCCTCTTTCCTTATCTACAAAACTGAAAGTCTGAGCGACAGGAAGAGGCTCCGAAATACCTGTGCTTTCGATAAGAAGGTAGTCGAAGCGGTTTTCCCGGGCGAGTTTTTCCACTTCCAGCATAAGATCTTCCCGAAGAGTACAACAAATGCAACCATTGGTCATTTCGACCAGCTTTTCCTCAGTTTTAGAAAGTGTGTTCCCATTTTGAATGATTGCTGCGTCCACATTTACTTCTCCCATATCGTTGACAATCACCGCGACCTTCAGACCTTCCTTATTATGGAGAATGTGGTTTAGAAGAGTTGTTTTTCCAGCCCCAAGGAAGCCGCTTAAAACGGTTACAGGTAATATCTTATTCATAATTAGTTGGTTATAAATTCTGCGTTTGAAATAATAAAAGTCATCTCCTCTACATCCGTTGCATTGAGTTTCAGGACACCTTTTATCCGAATTATCTGATCCATTTTTAGTTTCCTGCCGGGAGCAGTTTTAAGATGGACCAAAGCGATGCTTTCGGGCCCCGATCCTCCGCAAAAAAAGCATTCTGCCATAGGATATTTTGAGAGAACTAGCGTTCTGGAATTTTGCAGATCTAATGGAATATAAAACCCTTCCAATTCAATCGTTTTTCCCTGTAATGTGAGCAGGTATGGACTAAACCTTGGATAGTAGAAATACATGCCTAATGATCGATCCAGCTTTTCTTGAAATTGGGTTGTGGCAAACAGCTCCCACATTCTGTTGGGTATTCCAAATCCTGAAATTGAAATCCAACCGATAATTAGTATCAGGAACCTTGACATTTCTCTCCTTGGTAATTCTTTTGAGCGCTTGTTTATGTTTATTTCTCCCATTTCAAGTCAAATCTACTTCTGATTTTCTTTTAATGCAACAATGTTGCATAAATAGAATAAAATGAGTTCTGTTCACTTTCCTATCTTTGGGTATGAAAGGATTTGATTTTGAAAGTGAAGGGCTTTCAGAGAAACTGAGTTTGGTGAAAAAGAAAGTCGGGAGTCTTTCCTTGTTGAGACTTTTGGTCTTTTTTGCGATGGTTGCCATGCTTGTCCTGAGTTTATCGGATGCAGTCTATTGGTTTTTGCCATTTGGACTTGCCGTCGGCGGATTCATCGAATTGATTCGAAGATATAACTACCAAAAAGATCAGGAAGCGATTTACCTGGCCTTGCAAAAACTTCTGGAACGAACGGAAAAGCGGAAAGCCAGAAATCTCGCAGGCCTTGACTCCGGAGCAGAGTTTATGGAAAAATTGCACCCCTTTGCAAATGATTTGGACCTCTTTGGCGATCATTCTCTTTTTCAACTGTTAAATCACACCATTTCCCCGAATGCGAAAAAGGCACTTGCTGCGAAAATGAAAGCGTCTTTCCAATTAAAGGAAGCTGGAGGACAACGATCTGCCGCTCAGGAGCTTTCTGCAAAGCCAAATTTTCTACAGGCTATGGAAAGTATTGGATTGGCTTTTTTTGTGGAAGAAAAATCAGCCGAAGGATGGATTCATTGGCTGAAAGATCCTCAGAAAATCAAATCCTGGATTCCGGTTTTAGCTTTCATCGGTCCGATTGGAGGGATTATACTTTGCGGTCTGGTTTGTTCGGCAGTGCTCCCTGCAGCCGTTTTGGGTCTTTGGATTTTGATCGGGATGATTTTTTTATCCATTGTTTTCAAACCTCTCAAGCTGGCTGCGGAACTTATCCCATCACGAAGTCAGCTTAAAATCTATCGTTATTGGATTTTTGAATTGGAGAAGGAAAACTTCAGCTCATCAATCCTCAAAGAAGCCCAATCTCATTTTTTAACTCAGGAGGGGAAGGCTTCCGAATTATTGGATCAGCTCGATCGACTTGGACTTTGGGTTCAAAATCGCTTGAATATTCTTTACCTGCCGATCAATTTGCTTTTTTGGACAGATCTTTTTCTTTTCATGAGACTTGATTCCTGGAAGAGAAATCATGGAGAAACCACCTCGGATTTTCCGGTTCAGCTGGAAAACTGGGAAGTTTTGATTTCTCTTGGCGCATTTGAAGCAGAAGTTGGAGTCAAAGGGAAAGTGACCCGACTTTCGGATTCAGGTTTGATTGCCAGAGGAGTCACACATCCGCTGTTGCATCCGGATAAGGCTGTCGCAAATGATTTTACACTCGATGAAAATCAGAAGATAATTCTTCTAACCGGTTCAAATATGAGCGGAAAAACCACTTTCATGAGGACTTTGGGAATCAACTGTGTTCTGATGAATTTGGGATTGAATCCATTTGCACTAGAGTTTGGATTGGGACCAATGCAGCTTTATACGAGTATGAGAAATTCGGATAATCTGGGCGAAAGCGTAAGTTCTTTCTATGCCGAATTAAGCCGAATTCATACCCTGATTGAAAGATTGGAAGCCGGAGAGGAGATCTTATTCCTGTTGGATGAGATATTGAAAGGGACTAACACGGAAGATAGAATCGCGGGTAGCGAGGCACTCATTCGGCAGGTAAGAAAGACAAATGCCATGGGGATTATCAGTACCCACGATATTGAGCTTGCGGAATTGGATAAAAAGATTGAATCCCTGAAAAATTTCAGCTTTCACTCAGAGATTCATGATCAAAGTATTGACTTTGACTACAAGATCAAATCAGGTCCATGTCCGAGTTTCAACGCGCACAAATTGATGGAATTGATGGGAATTAAGTTTTGATTTTTTTTCTTCCAAGTCAAAGAATCCGTAAATTCATAGATAATCAATTATTTACCTAAATTTTAGAGCTATGAACAACTTACTTTATTTTGTCGCGGTGATTTTAGTTATTGGGTGGATTCTTGGATTTTTTGTTTACAATGCAGGAGGTCTAATCCATATTCTTCTAGTAATCGCCATCATATCAATCTTGTTTAAGGTTATTGGCGGAAGGTGATTTTGTCAGTTACTTTTTTTTAAAAGCTTTGATGAAATAAGACAATCTGGATTTTTTGAACCAGATTGTTTTATTTTTGAAGCTCTTATGGCGTTACAAATTCCCCAATCAAAAATCCTTGGTGTTCTCGGTGGCGGTCAACTTGGCCGGATGCTAATCCAATCAGCAATCAACTACAATCAGGATATCCACATTTTGGATCCTGACCCGAACGCTCCCTGCAAAGATATTTCCCAAAAATTCACAGTCGGCTCGCTGAAAGATTTTGACATTGTCTATTCCTTTGGACAAGCCTGCGACATAATTACTGTCGAAATTGAAAACGTTAACACAGAGGCACTTGAAAAACTTCGTTCCGAAGGAAAGCAAATTTATCCACAGCCTGAGATTCTTCGGTTAATTCAGGATAAGCGAGCGCAAAAGCAATTTTACCAGCAGCAATCCATTCCAACTGCAGAATTTATTCTGACTGCAGATAAAGCCGATGTATTCCACAATTCCGGCTTCCTTCCGGCAGTTAATAAGCTGGGAAAAGAGGGGTATGATGGAAGAGGAGTTCAAATCTTGAGGACGGAAGCAGATCTCGAAAAGGCATTTGATGCTCCGGGTTTGTTGGAAAAACTGATTGATTTTGAGAAAGAAATTGCTGTGACGGTTGCCAGGAATGAATCCGGAGAATTGGTGGCCTATCCGGCAGTCGAATGCGCATTTCATCCAACAGCCAACTTGGTTGAGTTTCTTTTTGCCCCTGCTGAAATCAGCCTGGAAGTCGAGCAAAAAGCTCAGGAAATTGCAAAAGACATTATCCTAAAATTAGGGATGGTGGGGATTTTAGCGGTAGAAATGTTTGTGACAAAATCAGGTGAAGTTCTCGTCAATGAGATTGCACCAAGGCCTCATAATAGCGGGCATCATACAATTGAAGCTAATTTCACTTCTCAGTTTGAGCAGCATTTAAGAGCTGTAATGAATTGGCCACTTGGAAATCCTGATCTGAGATGCCCTGCCGCAATGATTAATTTACTTGGTGAGGAAGGTTACTCGGGCCCGGTGCTGGTTGAAGGCCAAGAGGAGGCTTTGGCAGAAAAAGGAGTGTATATTCATATGTATGGTAAGAAATTTACCAAGCCATTTCGAAAGATGGGGCACGTCACAATCCTTGATGAAAATGTGGATAACCTCAAGAAAAGAGCAAACAGAATGAAAGAGCTAATC
>JBILPR010000067.1:0-16728 GCA_044373795.1 Algoriphagus sp.
AAGTGAGCCTGAAATTTTTTTGGTTGTATTGGCTTCCATCAGTTGATCAGATAGTTAATTTCTAAAATTGTAAGTTGATATGCGTGAAGGCTTTGCAGGTATTGCAAGGTGATTCCGCGCGAGTTTTCGATGAGTTGGACAAACTGAAGAAAGTCAATCTCTCCTTCCTGAAATGATCGTTGGGCTTGTTGCATCAGTTGTTCAGAAAGGTTTTTTCCTTCTTCGTTGTAATAGGTAATCACTTTTTGGTTTTGCTCTAACTGAAGCAAGAGCTGCTGATACCGATTTTCAAGTTGATTTTGGTACTGCGCTCCCTCGAATTCAAGTTGCTTCATCCCAAATTCAGCAGCTTTGGCCTGAGATTTTTGCGATCCAAAAAACAAAGGGATGGCAAGTCCTGCCTGAAACCCGGGATAAACTTTTGCCTCAGGACCTGGATTAGTTCCTCTGAAAACATCCAGTTGAATATCCGGAAGGAGTTTTCTTTTTTCGACTTGCGCCTGGTGTCCGGCACGGAGAAGCGCATTTTCAAAATAAACTATCCCTGGATGAGCATTCCAGTCGTTTGGAGAGATCAGACTTAAGTCCACTTCTTCATCTGCCAGGTTTAAATCACCCTCCCAGTTGAGCAATAATTTTAGTTGTTGCAAAGCGATTTGAAATTGTTGGATTGACTCTTCTCTTTTAAGCCCGATTTCCCGCTGTTTGGCAGATGCGGTAAGTTTCTCCAGATAATTGCTTTCTCCGGTTTCAAATCTTCTTTTGGAGGCATTTGAAAAATCACCATACAATGAATCAAGAAAACTATAATGTTTTATTAAATCTCTCCAGTAAACCGAAGAAACAAAGGCTTTGCTTGCATCGGCATTTACCTGTCGCATTTTAAGATCCACGTTGGATTGCATCATGAGAGCATCATCCTGGAATACTTTCTTTTGTGCAGCATAAAGTGACGGGAAAGCGAATCGCTGACTGGCTCCCCAAACACGGTTATACACTCCGTTTTCGGCGATGTCATTTTTGTCATATCCGTAGTAAACGACGGTTTTATCTATATTCCAGCCTGCACCTATTCTTGCATTGGCGGCTTCCAATCCCTGTTTTGCTGCTTGCAAAGTCAGGTTTTCGGACTGAGCTCTGTTCAATGCCTCGCTCAGAGTCATTGGAGAGTTGGTTTCCTGGGCAAAGCCAAGTCCAATAAACCCAAAGATCATCAAGAGACTCAAAACGGCCTTTTTTGCGGGCAGATTTGAATTACCTCCTTTTGACTTAAAAAGCACATACATCACCGGCAATACTACCAAGGTCAGAAATGTAGCTGAAATCAAACCTCCAACGACTACAGTGGCCAAAGGCCTTTGCACCTCCGCTCCCGCCGAACCGGAAATAGCCATTGGCAAAAATCCTAATGCAGCGGCTGAAGCAGTCAGCAATACCGGTCTTAGTCTTTCTTTGGCACCGATGATAACCAAGTCTTTGAGATCTGTAAATCTTGATTCCATAGATTTAAAATGTTCGATCAATACAATTCCGTTCAATACGGCAATTCCGAATAGTGCAATAAATCCGACCCCGGCAGAAATACTGAAGGGCATGTCTCTCATCCACAGGAGCAGGACTCCACCAATCGCAGATAGCGGTATCGCTGAATAAATCATCAAAGCATCGCGGGTAGATGAAAAGGCGAAATAGAGCAGCACAAAAATCAATACCAATGCAATCGGAACTGCGATCATCAGTCTGGCCCGGGCCTGTTGAAGATTTTCAAACTGGCCTCCGTACGTTACCCGGTATCCTTCAGGCACCTTAATCTTGGTAGCAATTATCGCTTGGATATCATCCACTACAGATTGTAAATCTCTGTCCCGCACGTTGACTCCGACCACAATCCTGCGCTGGGTATTATCACGGGATATTTTAGCCGGACCTTTTGTATAACTAATCGTGGCCAACTCAGAAAGTGGAACGCTTCCTCCTGAAGGCAAAAGAATTGCAGCTTGTTCGAGGTTTCGGATGTCTTTCCTGTATTCTTCGTCGAATCGAACGACCAGATCAAATTGTTTTTCTCCTTCGAAAACTGTCCCTGCAGAAAGCCCTGCGAATCCCATCGTCACCACTTGATTCAGGTCTTCAATATTCAAACCGTAATTCGCGATTTTGCTTCGATTGTATTCAATTTTCATTTGAGGAAGTCCATCAACTTTCTCCACAATAATATCTGCTGCTCCTTCCACTCCCTGAATTGCAGTTTCAATTTCCTGGGCTGTTTTCAGAAGGATGTCCAGATCTTCTCCGAAAACCTTGATTGCCAAATCCGCTCGGACGCCGGTAATCAACTCGTTAAATCGCATCTCGATCGGCTGAGTAAATTCAAAATCAAGTCCCGGAATTACTCCTAGCGCCTCTTTGAATTTATCTGCCAACTGATCTTTGGTTTCCACCGTGGTCCATTCTGAGGGCGGATGAAGTGTAACAATCACGTCAGCTTCCTCCATAGACATTGGGTCAGTTGGAATTTCTGCAGCACCAATTCTGGTTACGATCTGGTTAACCTCCGGAAACTTCATCAGAATCTCCTCTATTTTGGTCATTGTCTCAACTGTATTTGTGAGCGTGGTGCCCGTCTTCAAAACCGGTTGAATTACGAAATCACCTTCATCAAGAGTTGGAACAAACTCAGATCCCATACTGGCAAAAAGAAGGAGCGTCCCAATCAATAGCCCTCCTGCAGCGCCAAGTACAATCTTGGTGTTATTCAGTGCCCATTTTATGGTAGGTTCGTATATTTTATTGAGCCAGTTGATGATCAGCGTAGATACGTTGCGAGGTCCGGGAGGGGTAGTTTTTAAGAAAACGGAAGAAATCACTGGCACATACGTCAGACCCAAAATCATCGCTCCCACTAATGCAAAACTGAATACTTCGGCCATTGGACGGAACATTTTCCCCTCCACTCCCGAAAGCGAAAGAATCGGGATGAAAACAATGATGATAATAATTTGTCCAAAGATCGCCGAATGCATCATTTTAGATGATCCGCTAAGTGCAATTGCATCTTTCTTCACTTGTTGTTCCTCGGTCGAAAGCCCGGCAAAATCTTTATGTGAATGGGCAAAACGATAGGCTATATACTCTACAATGATAACAGCTCCATCAATGATAATTCCAAAGTCAATCGCTCCCAAGCTCATCAGGTTGGCATCGACTCCGAAAATGTACATCATCGAAAGTGCAAAAAGCAAACTCAATGGAATCACCGAAGCGACAACCAGACCTGAACGGATATTTCCCAGCAGAAGAACTACCACAAAAATCACAATCAAACAACCTAAAATCAGGTTTTCAGCAATGGTAAAAGTTGTCCTTCCAATTAACTCTGAGCGATCCAAAAATCCGTTGATGACAACTCCTTCAGGCAAGCTTGATTTGATTTCTTCCAACCTGACTTTTACCCGGTCGATAGTTCCTTTTGAATCTGCCCCCTTGAGCATCATCACCTGACCCAGGACTTTTTCACCTTCTCCGTTTGCTGTGATTGCACCGAATCTGTTTGCATGGCCATACCCTACTTCACCCAAATCCCGGATGTAAAGCGGGGTTCCGCCACGAACTTCCACGACAATATTTCCAATATCTTCCAGGGTCTGTACCAATCCATCACCCCGGATAAAAAAGCTTTCATTTGTTTTTTCGATGTAACTGCCGCCGGCAATTGAATTGTTTTTTGCCAATGCATCGTACACCTGCATCAGGTTAATTTGCATTGCTTTCAGTCTTTCCGGATTGATCGCTACTTCGTATTGCTTGAGAAAACCTCCCCAGGTATTTACTTCCACCACTCCGGAGATTCCGGACAGCTGCCTTCTCACCACCCAATCCTGAATAGTCCTCAGATCTGCGATGGAATATTTGTCTTCGTAACCTGGCTTTACATCAATTACATACTGATAAATTTCTCCCAATCCCGTGGTGATTGGCCCCATAAATGGCTGACCATATCCTGCGGGAATTCGCTCTTGAGCAATTTTGATTCGCTCCGCAATCAATTGCCGGGGCAGGTAAGTGCCTAAATCATCCTCAAAAACAATCGTGACGACCGAAAGTCCGAACTTTGAAATGGAGCGAATTTCTTTAACCCCCGGCAGGTTTGCCATTTCCAATTCTACCGGATAAGTGAGATACTTTTCAACATCCTCGGTGGAGAGATTGCGGGAAGTGGTGATCACCTGAACCTGATTGTTTGTCACATCAGGCACGGCACCAATAGGAAGATTGCTCAGGGCATAAATCCCAAAGCCAATCCAAAAAGCAATAAAAAGGTAGATAATGAGTTTATTCCCAATACTCCATTGAATGATCCGATCCAGCATGATAGAGATTCAGTTTATATTCCAAAGGTCACACTTAGAGGTTAGATCGGCCTTAGACTTTTCTTAAGATTTACTTAAATCTCCTTTTCAAAAAACAATCTGAAGGATGTTCCGGAACCTTTTTCACTCGCAACTTCTACCCTGATTCCGGATTCAAAAGCAAGTTTTTTCACCAAGGCCAAACCCAAACCTGTGCCCGGAATCACCTGCTCAATCACATCAGGTTCCCGGTAAAAAGAATCAAAAATCTTATCTAAAGAGTCTTTTGAAATCCCTCTCCCATGATCCTCCACAGAGATAAAGGGTTGGCTCTGATGAATCCCAACTTCCAATTCAATTTCTGTATCGAAATCCGAGTATTTGACAGCGTTTTGAATCAGGTTATTCAGGATCATGGTCAAACTGTCTTCATTGACAGTGACAAAAAGCGGCTCGCTGAGATAGGAATGAAATCGAATGGATCGGCCTGTTTCTTTTTTTGCCATATCGGCAATTTCCTCTGTGAAGGTGTGTAACTCGACCTCATCCATATTGGTATGATTTGTCTTACTTACCCGTGCAAGTGCCAGCAATTGATCGATCATCAGGGACATTCGGTCTATGCTTTTAAGTGACGTTTGAATTTTTTCTTTGTATTCCTCTTCTGTTCTGGGCTTTCTGATCAATACTTCCAAGGTTCCTCTGAGCACAGCAAGCGGCGTTCTCAACTCATGAGAAGCATCGGATGTAAACTGTTTCTCCCGGATCAAAGCCTGCTCAAGACGACTCAACAGATTATTGATGGATCGGGTCAGTTGTCCGATTTCATCGTTTTGTTCCGACTCAGGCACCCGCTCGTTCAGGTTGGACTGAGTGATTTGATTCGTCTTTTGGATGATTTCCCGAATGGGTTCAATGCTTTTTCCAGCCAGGAACCTCATCGAAAAAAACAAGGAAAGTAAGATCCCGGGATACAGCAGCAACAAGACATTCCTGAGATTAGTCAGCAATTCCCTTGACTCCTGAAAAGAGGTGGCTACCAACAAAAAACCCTGAGGTTTTCCCTCATAATTGAGAGGAATCTGAATCTGCCTTACTTCCTGAGTTCCCACTTTCAAAGTCCTTGTTTCCTTTCCCCGGGAAACGATTGGGTCAAAATTCAGGTTACTGTCCCCCAGGTTTGGTGAGCGATCCATCGTTTTGCCTTTCAGGTCCACTATTTCAATGAAGATTGGGTTCAGCTGAATTTGGCTGTGCTCCATCTCGAGCCACTCATCCTTGTGAGAAAAGCGTATTTCACCGTTCACTAAAGAAATCTGACCGGTATGCTCTTCTGTCTCTATTTTGAGTTCCCTGTCAATATTTTCAATTACAGAAAAGTTGACAACCAAGTAGATGACTCCAAAGACAATCAAAATAATCGATGCTGTCACCCAGATAAATCTTCGGGCAATCCGGTCTCTGTAGGAAGTGTTCATTGGTCCTTTGCAATATATCCCACACCTCTGATCGTCTGGATGAAATCTTCGTCCTTCTGCAAATCAAGCTTTTTACGAAGTGAATTAATAAAAACATCGATCACCCCGGTATTGTATTCAAAATGAATATCCCAGACACTTTCAATGATTCGGGTCCGGCGACAGACTTTGTTCTTATTTTTCATCAGGTATTCGAGCAGGGCAAATTCCTTCTGAGTCAGGTGAATTTCTTCTTCGTCCTTGAAAACCTGATGTCGATCTTCGAAAAGAGTGATCGGCCCCAATGTCAATTTCTCCGTAGCAGAGGTGTGCGTCCGAAGCTGAACCCGAATCCTAGCCAGTAACTCTTCAAAGTGAAAAGGCTTTTTGATGTAATCATTCGCTCCGGACTGAAGTCCGAAGACGGTTTCGTCCACAGTATCTTTCGCAGTGAGAAAAATAATCGGAACGGAAGGAAACTCTTTTCTGAACTGACGAGTAAGCTCAATCCCTGTCAAACCCGGCACCATCCAATCCAACAAAAGCAAATCGTAATTTCCGGAAAGAGCCAGCTCAAGACCTCGCTTTCCATTTTCTGCCACATCTACTGCAAATGCTTCCTCCTCCAATCCCTGCTTGAGGAAATTGGAAATTCCGGGTTCATCTTCTACAATCAGGATGCGCATTATTTAGACAATTTATTGATTTTCAACTTTTATTTTCATGATTTTCCAGCCATCAATTTCTTCCAAAATTTCCCAACTGAAATTATTATCAAGTTCCGGCATTTCCTTTTTGACTTTCGCCAGCCAGACTCCCTGCTGATTTTCCGGATTTTGGATCCATTCAGGATCTGTTTTTAAATTAATCAAAAACTTCTTCCAGAAATTGTCTTTTTGAAATTGTGTCTCCCGATTCAGGCTTTCATCTCCGTCATAAATCGACACGATCGGCCTGTTTGTTTGGAAAGAAACCGAAGGGAGCCGTTTGTTGTAAATCACAATTCTCTCGTCTTCAGGCCTATTCTCTTTAATCCACTCCACCACCCTTCGGGTATCATTGGTGACACCTGGATTTTGAGTGAAAAAATACGTCGACATCACCGTCAATCCCATCGTAAATATCCAGGCACTCACAATCATTCGATCAGATCTGCGAATACCGGAAAATTGCAAAGCAGCAAGTATGGAGACCAAAATCACCCAGATAAAAATGAATTTATAGCTAAGAATAATACGGTCATCAAAGAGCGGTGACAAGACCAATCCGATCAAGCCAATGGCTTGAAAACCTGACTGAATCTGCTCCCATCTTTTCTGAGCCTGAGCGCTCAAAGCTTCCCAAACCGCAAATCCTCCAAAAGCAAGGCCTCCGAAAACTGGTAAAACGTAGAGAATGAGTTTGGATTGACTTAGGGAGAAAAACACCACCGGAATCAAAACCCAAGCACCTAGAAACACAATTCTGGATTTTGGTGCCAGGAATATCTCTTTTGTTTTACCCAATAAAATAAGAAACCAAGGAAAGGCCGTCACAATCAAAACGGCTATGTAAAACCAAAACGGCTGACTTCGACTAAAGGTATCGGTTGCAAATCGCTGAATCGTATGCTTGAAAACGAAGTAATCCAAAAACCTCGAATCTTCGATATAGAGCCAAATAAACCAGGAAAAGCCGATAACAAGCATGAGGAAAATTCCGAGAAATCCGGTTTTGGAGATCACAGGCTTCTTCTTTTTCTGAAATAAATAAACTGCCAAGAGAATTGCGGGAACTATCCAAACGACAGGACCCTTTGTCAAAAACCCCAATCCCAGCGAAATAAATGAGCCAATCAGAAAGGATTTCTTAGAATTATTGAGATATCCAAACCAGAAATAAAGTGCTAAAAGGACGAAAGTCGCCAAATAAGAATCTGTTGTCAAAGCCCTTCCCCCTATGACCACCACGGGGAAAGAAGCATAAAGCATCGCCGACATGAATGCCGATCGGGTATTTGAAAAAACGAAGATCCCGATTTTATAAACCATGAAAATCTGCAAAAGGACGGAAAGCTGCAGAAAAACCCGGGCGGCAAATGGTGTCACTCCAAAAATTTTGTACGAAACGGCTGTAATCCAATAAGTCATGGGAGGCTTATGGTAATGGTAAATCCCCATCAGTTGGGGATGAATCCAATCGCCAGTATCGAGCATTTCTTTACTGATCTCTGCATACCTCGCTTCGCTTGACTCTGTGACTGACCAGGAATTGAGATTAAAAAACAGAACCAAGGCTGTGAAACCCAATAAAAGCCCAACCCTGTAAGCCTTTATTCGATCGAGAAAAGGCTGCTTTTCTTTGTTTTCAGCGCCATGATAAATCATAATATTTCGGATATAAACTATTAACCCAAATCCTTGCCCGATAAACAAAACCGCATCTTTACGAAGAATTGCATAAGAAGCGACCATCAGCGCTCCGGCTATACTGATGTACCAAAAACTTAGAGGAAAGTACGATTCATTTTTTCGCTCTGCATGGTACCATTGGATCAGAAATCTTCCCGTGAAAACAGTTTGGCCTATTCCTCCCCACGTAAGTAAGACATTGTCAATCTCGGGATTGGCCAGCAAAAGTTCCAGATCGAAAAGATGGAAATAGTACAGGGAACCAAAAAACCCAAAAGGTAAAATCAAAAAAAACGAACTTAAATAACGGGGAATTTGAACCCACGCTTTTTGAATCTGGAGATTTCGAATGTAGACAAAGTATCCAATTACCTGACCGGCGACGATCACTACATCCTGACGGAAAGTTCCATAAACCATCAAAAGAAAGGCAGCTATCAGACTCAATTGCCAAAAAATAATCGGAGAAATTACCTTTCCTGCCTTTTCAGACTTGACCAACTGGATCAGGAATCTGGCTGAGAAAAGTCCCTGAGCAAGAAATCCCACAAAAAGAAGCACCCATCCTTTCATGTAGACTCTGAATATTTTGAAGCCTCACTTCGTTTTGAAATTTGGTATCGGATAGTTCGTTTCATCATCCAACGTACAGCTATCGTATCAACTAAAGGTCCCAATAACCTGTTCCAAACATTGAACTTGCTTTTCCCTGTCATCCGAGGGAAATGTGAAACGGGAATCTCTTTGATTTTACCATCTTTCATCAGTACCAAGGCAGGTATAAACCGATGGCTTCCTTTAAAAAACGGCAATGAAACTGCCATTTCTCTTTGAATGATTTTGAGAGGACAACCCGAATCCTGGACTCCATCATGAAGGAGTGAATCTCGGAACCAATTGGCAAATCGGGAGGAAAGTCTCTTAACAAATTTATCCTTTCTCTCAGTCCTGCTACCCATGACCAAGTCAAATGAATCCAAAAAGGGCTCAAATTTCACAAAGTCTGTGGGATCGGTCTGAAGATCAGCATCGATATACCCGACCCATTCAGTTTTCGAATATTCAAACCCTGCCCTGATCGCAGCGCTCAATCCGTAATTACGGTCAAATGAAATAAACTGAAAACGTCGATCCTTTGCACAAAGCTTCTGTATCCTTTCAAGACTATTGTCCGTGGATCCATCGTTTACAAGTAAGACGGTGACTTCAAGTCTGGATCCTTCAAAAAAAATGGGTAAAAAGCTTTCTCTAAGAAACCAATCGCTGCTTCTTCATTAAAAATCGGAATCACAATGGAAATAGTTGACATAAAAGAAGATGTTGCCCTCAAATTTCCCACATTTCTTAAAAAGAAGTTAAAATAAAGCCTTAAGATATGCTTAAATTATTCGTGAACAGGATCGCTCGCTACCCCTACCATGCTGTCAGCCGTTCCATAATACAAAAGCCATTTTCCCTGAAAATAGACCAACCCTTCCAGAAACGTCGTCCCTTCCGGATATTGTCCTGACTTTTCAAAGGGCAACTCGGGTTGAATAAATGGATCTGTCGTTCTATCCAATAACTTCCAGGGTTCAGCGGCATCAAAAAGTGCCTGACCGCCGGTGTAAACTCGATTTCCAAGGTTTTTCACACCCACTTGTTGTGAGTTTCCTGCATTGTAAAGCACAACGATTCCATCGGCTGTCAGTAAGGGTGGCGGTCCGGCCTCCACCAGCCAAGAATCAAAAAATCCCGGTCTTGGGCTGAGTACCGGCACGCGGTTTCCTTCGTGATTTTCCACCGGAATCCAATTTACCAAATCATCAGAGGTAGCCAACCAGATATGCGGCACCCCATAATACATCCAATATTTCCCGCTGATTTTGGCTGCAACAAGTTTTCCGTCTTTCAATTCGGTCACGATCGCACCTGATTTGGATTCGACGTTGTGATATTTTCCTTCTTTCCACTCTCGGAAAATAGGACCGTGCTTTTCCCAGTTTTTCAAATCAGTTGAAGTAGCCACTGCCAATCTCGGCACCTCGCGGTTCCACTGCGTGTAAGTGAGTACAAAAACTCCTTCTGCTGTCTCTACGATTCTTGGATCTTCTGTTCCGCCGGTCCATTCAAATTCCTTCTGCGAATCTTCTCCCGGATAGAAAATCGGTTCTTTCTCTCTTGAAAAATTGAAACCATCTAGTGATGTCGCCAATCCCAGACGTGAAGTATGTCCACCGATTTCCTTTTCACCGAGTTTTTCCTCCGCTCGATAAATTACGTGGACTTTCCCGTCTTTCACAATCGCGGCTGGATTGAAAGTCGCCATGGATTCCCAATTGACTGTTTTGCCAGTCATCGGATCCAAAAATTCTGTATTTGAAATGGGATAAATAACAGGTTTGGCGTTAGCGGGCCGTTCAAAAGGGCCAAGCATCCAGGATTTTTCCTGGGCAATCGCCGAGACTGAGAGTAAAAGGGAAACGATTAGTAAGGATATGCGCATGATATTTTGGGATATTCTGACTGGCAAAATACAGGGAACCCAGTCTATTTCAATAATCGGCGCTGATGTTATTTAAGAATGATATTTTTTCACCACAGAGAAAACTAAGAATTTGAATTAATAGTCCTGTCAGCCAGGGTTTGAACTGAGATCTAAAATTCAATACAATCTTAGAGAAAATAAAAACCCTATCGCCCTCTCAATTTTCCTCTTGGTTCTCTGCGGTAAAAAATAATGAAATCTTCCTATCAGGCCATTTCTGTCATCTTTGAAGAAGATTTCCGCGCTCTCGCTATTTTCTTCTTTTTGCGCTTATTCCACCAAATCAGCGTGCCGGTGATCGGCAAGGAAGTCGCTACAAGGCAAGCCAGAAACCAGATGAACTTGGTCACTTGTCCAAAAATTTCCCCCGTATGAAGAGCTTTGACAGATTTGCCAATTTGCTGTCGCAAAGGCAATTCAGAGAAAAGAGTAGCTTCCGTTACCTCAAGATTGCCCTGCGAAAGCTTCAATTGATCTGCTCCTGCGCGGGCAAAAAACCCGGTTTGAAGCTTACTTACTTCTATCGGTGCAGAACCGTTATCAGGAATTGAAACCCGAACGATTCCGGGGTAAGCCAACTCAGCATTAGCTTTTGCAATCACTTCATCCAAAGAAATCAATCCTGCCGGAATCACTTCCACTTCCATTTTATCCTCAGATAGTCCCTCCGGCTTTGGCGCCTGATAGGTATCAAATGTCTTTTGGTATCCCTCTTTGTACCAGGTAAAAGACCAGAATGGTCCGGTTGCACCCATGATAAACAAGAAAATCAGGGAGTAAAAAGCCAGCGTGTTATGCAAATCATGATTTACTCTCTTCCAGTTTGCATCCCATTTTACTGAAAGACCCTGCTTCCAATTCTTGACTTTATTGGGAAACCAAATCACGATTCCTGTCAAAACACCCAAGGTAAAAAGCAACGTAGCAACACCATTGATCAATCGTCCAAGATCCTGATTGCTCATACTTTCGAGCATTGGCTCTTCTATTTTATTCAGCAGCAACCAACGGTGAAGGCTAAACATGTAGCCCATAAACTCTGTCGTGGCAGTTTTATCACTGGTATTTCCTAAAAACTCAGCGGTGTAAGGGTTGACGTAAAAAGTGCTTGGTTTTTCTTCGCCTTCCTTTTTAAGAGAAAATTGTACACTTCGATCCGCTGCCTCATTCCAGTTTACCCCGGTGACTTTTGCATCTTCTCTGGATTCAAGCAGGGTTTGAAGTTCCGATGCTGATTTTCGCTGGCCGGTCTCCTCCACGAAGTAAAATTCAGAATTGAACATCTCTCTGATTTCAGTATTGTAAACGTAGATCGTCCCGCTCAGACAAACTGCAATTACGATCAAACCCGAGGTCAAGCCTGCATAAAGGTGAATTTTAATGAAGGCTTTTCGAATGAGTTCCCAGGCGCTTATTCCAAACATGACAGGTAGGTTTTGAGGTCGATAATTGAGGAATCAAAAGTAGAAATAAAATTATTATTTAGATTAATTATAAATAAAAATTTTTCTCTTTTTAAGGCGCATATTGCTGACATTCTAAATCAGATATGAATTTTGCAATTGGATGCCTTAACTTTCAAGAAGTTTAATCCCCATAAAAATGAAATCGCTTCTTCCTGCATTCCTCCTGATTTTGTTCTTCTCAATATTGAGCTGTTCGGAACCTAAAAAGCCAATACCTCAGCTAAATCCGGAATTCAAATCAGTTCTCGATGCACATGGAGATTGGTCCAAATGGATCAATGCCAAGGCTATGAGTTATGCCATGATTCATGAAACCAACCTGACACTTGAGAATCATTTCATCAATCTGGGATCGAGAAAGACGAGAATCGATGCGAGTACATTTCAAATTGGTTTTGATGGAGACAGCGTTTGGATCAGTCCAAACAGAGAGGCTTTCGAGGGTAATTCAGTGCGCTTTTACCACAACCTTTATTTCTACTTCTACTCTATTCCCTACATTTTCACCGATCCGGGAGTAACTGTGGAAAAAGTCGCAAACCGGACTTTGAATGGAAAAACTTACAAAACTCTTCAGGCAAAAATGGCAGAGGGAACCGGCGTAAGCTCGAAGGATCAATATTTCATGCTGGTCGATCCCACTACGAATATGATCGAATACTTGCTCTATACGGTGACTTACTTTGACAATCCGAATCCAATCCTGAGTGCCTTGAAATACGAAGATTACCGGGATACTGGAGGGATAAAGTTCCCCAGAGTATTGACTGGTTATACGATGGAAAATGACTCCACGAAGACGATCCGCTATCAGGTGAGCTTTGGAGATGTGCTTTTACTGGACGAGGAATTTGAAGAGTCTCTTTTTGAAAAGCCTAAAGGAGCTGTGTTTGCAAATTGAAAAAAATCGTCAACTGACGACGGTCGACAGACGACAGCATAACTAATTGCACTTCAGACCTTTTTTCATTAATTACTGGAAATAAAGAAGACTTTAAAATTGAATAAACAGAAATTCAATTTTTCACCAACTCCAAGTTAACGCGTGTGTGAAGGTTGGCTGTGGCTTTTCCTCCAAAAGTACCCTGAACGGGCAGCGTTTGTCTCGGTTCAGGATGTATAGCCAAAGGAATGTAACGGTGATCAGTGAGTAATCCCAAACTCGGATCCAGACCAATCCAACCCGCCCCCGGAAGGTACACTTCCAGCCAGGCATGAAGTTCATGACCGTCGTCCAGGTTGGGATTGAATGCATAGCCGCTTACGAAACGAGTGGCCAATCCAGCCTGTCTGAGCATCATCATTTCCATCCAGGCGAGGTCTCTGCAAGAGCCTCCTTTATTCGAAAAAGTAAATCCAGGATCCCAGATATTCTCCTCATGGCGAATTAAATGAGTCCAGTTTCGATAAATCAGATTGGTCAGCTTTGCCAGCCAGTCCGTGATGCCTGAAGACTCCTTCCAAAGGGAATCCAGGATACCTGCCGCCGAAGCAAACTCAGTCAATAGCACAAAAGGACTGATCAATTCCGGGCTTTCCGAAGGGTAAGAAAAGACAGGTTTTCCTGATTCCGTTGGCCCTTTCAGAAAATCAGGATCGATGATAAAACCAAATGGATTAAATTCCTTCGTTTCGATTAAAAGCTCGCTTCGAATTTTTAGAAAATCGGTTGGGTCGTTAAACCAAGTCTGTTTGTAGCTATTCCCAGGCAAATCTATCCGGTCACCCATTCCTAAAGGTTGAGGAGAAATACTCAGTTTCTGCGAGGAAACAGATAGATAGGTGCGAAACTGAGGCAGTAAATACAGCTTGTGAACTCCCAGAGAAATGACTGAAGAATAATCGTATTGAGTGATGTGGTCGATTCGGAGTTTCATGTGTTTATAATTCTTTTTCTAAAGGTCACATGGAATCTCGCACCTGCCTGCCGGCAGGCAGGTGGATTATAATCATCCCTCTATTCGAAGCTTTGAGTCATGCTCGATTTCATGTGTTTATAATTCTTTTTTTAAAGGTCACATGGAATCTCGCATGGATTATAATCATCCCTCTATTCGAAGCTTTGAGTCATGCTCGATTTCATGAAGAATTACTCGTGGTCGACGAGTTGATCATTTGCTTCGAAAGCCTTTTTCAAAACTTCTGCAGGAAGCTCATGAATCGCAGTTTTAAGGCGATTGTTCCAAAAAGTGGAGATATGCTCCAATTCTTTTTGCTCAAATCGCTGCTCAATCGTGTGGTAGGTGTCATTTGGCAAAACCATCGTATCAATTGGAAAATCAACATCATTGGCAGATATCCGGGTAGCATCAAAAGCCAGAAAAGCGCAATTCAACGCGTAGTCCAGAGAGTCATCAAAGGTCAGAGACCTCTTGAGGACTGGATTTCCAAAACCTGTATTTCCGATAATTACAAAGGGAGTTCCTCTGCGAATCTCAATCCAGTTACCCTGCGGATAGAGCAAGTACATCTTGGGGGCTTCATCCTCTTCCAGCTGACCTCCAATGATCGAATATAGATTGAAGTGCAACCCGGCTTCCTCCAAAAACTCCTTATCCTCTTTGGCAACCACTTTCACCTGATTCCCAAATTCATTCACTGCCTGATAGAGCTTGGTAAAAGACCCATCCCTCTTAGCGATTACTTCCGAAAAATAGGTGATTGCTTTGTCACGAACCGATCTCAAACCCGAGGTCATGATGAAAAAGGAATGCTTCTGCCTGTTTACCGTAAAAACCTTTTTAGAAGTTGTTGTTTCGCTACCGGAAGTAATCCGTGTGTCTGAAAGGCCAATAAGGCCGTGTTTGGTTTTAATTCCAAGGCAAAATGTCATTCCTGATTTGATGTTTGTGTGACAAAGTTATCCTTTATCGTAAAGAAGTTGCTATCAATAAGATTTGAAATATGATTGATTCTGAGTTGAAGGGAATCTAAATATTCGTGCAACCCTCTGGAAATAATTTCATTCACTTCTGCAAATTCCAATCGGGACTTCAATTCCCCGATAGCTTTCTCAGCAGGGTTTTGATATCCCCCACCGAAATTTCCGGAAATATGATGGAGGCAGTTTTCAGCTTCCTTCAGGCAATAATAAATAGACCTTGGAAAGATCTTATTCAAAACCAGAAACTCTACAATTCCTGCGGAATCGATATTTCCATACAATCTTCGATAGGTATTGAAAGCTGTGACAGACTTCAGCAAAGCCATCCAGTGAAGGAAATCCAACGGAGTCCCCACCTCGCTGGAAGAAGGGAGAAGAATATGATATTTCACATCCAAGATTCTAGAAGTCTTGTCGGCACGCTCGAGGAATTGGCCAAGTTGCCTGAAATACCAACCCTCTGTCCGCGCAACACTGCTGTCTGCAATTCCATATAATAGCAAAATCTGATTTTTGATTTTTTCAAAAAAGAATCGGGGGTCCTCCTTTTTCCAGATTTTTTTATCCAATCCTTCCTGAATCATGTAGTAAAGCTCATTCACCTTTTCCCAGGTTTCTTTGCTCAGATTTTCCCGGATGATTCTGGCATTTTCTCTTGCCTTGGTGATTGCTGAGAGGATTGAGTTGTGATTATCCGGATCAAAAGCCAGAAAATATAAGACCTGACCTCTGTTAAATCCTTCATATCGGGAATTATAGAGTTCAAGATCGCCTGTAGCGGCAACCAATGGTTGCCATTGCTCTTTCAGATCCAAAGGCAAATCTTGCATTAGGTTAAAATTCACATCGATAAATCGAGCGTAGTTTTCTGCTCGTTCCAGATACCGGCCCAGCCAGTAAATATTGTTGGCGACTCTGCTTAGCATTTTTCGTTCGATTAATTATACAACACCCACGTATCCTTGCTTCCTCCGCCTTGAGAACTGTTTACCACGAGTGAGCCTTCTTTCAAAGCTACCCGTGTCAATGCTCCGGGAATTACCTCGATTTCTTTTCCATATAGAATGTAAGGTCTCAAGTCAACATGTCTGCCTTGAATCCCGTTTCCGACCAAAGTTGGAACCGTGGAAAGTGAAAGAGTCGGCTGAGCGATGTAGTTGGTTGGATTATTTTTGATCAGGTCTCTGAATTTCTCATGCTCCTGACGAGTTGCTTTTGGTCCGATCAGCATTCCATAACCGCCTGCGGCATTTGTTTCTTTTACAACCAGTTCGTGAATATTCTCCAGGACATAATTCCTGTCTTTTTCTTCTCTGCACAGATAGGTGGGCACGTTGTTCAGGATAGGCTCTTCACCCAGATAATACTTGATTATTCTCGGCACGTAAGCATAAACCGCTTTGTCATCTGCTACACCGGTTCCCGGAGCATTTGCCATCGCGACGTTTCCTGCTTTGTATGCTTCAAAAAGACCCGGTACGCCCAGCATGGATTCCGGATTGAACGTAAGCGGATCAATAAACGAATCGTCTATTCTTCGGTAGATGACGTCTATTTGCTGCAAGCCTTTGGTCGTTTGCATGTAGACTTTCTTGTTTTCAACAATCAGATCGACTCCATTTACCAGCTCTACACCCATTTGAAGAGCAAGATAG
>JBILPR010000319.1:0-4960 GCA_044373795.1 Algoriphagus sp.
AATCTTGGAATACCTATCCAAGATCGCCTTTAGCTGTTTTGCACGATCCTTATCCATTTGATAGGACTGGATCTTTTGGCTCATTACAGATAAAGGGATCTGCCCCTGCACGGAACCATACTTGATGAATTCCAGCTTTTCTCCCTGTTCCCTAAACTTGAAACCTAATTTCTCCAAGATCAAAAGCCCTTGTGCTTTCGTACTGAAGTGGTATTCCTTTAGCGTTTCTAAAGCCTTGCTTGCCTCATGCTTGGGATTCATTCTCATGATCTCATTGATGGCTTCCTGAGCCCTCAGTTTTTCAAAAGAATCGCTAATCTTTTTTCCTCTTTTGTCAATCCTCGATGAGACAATGTGAACATGGTTGTTAGCCGTATCCTTGTGAAAAACGATCAGGAAAGGATTGTCTCCATATCCCATTTTATCCACCCATTCATGTGCGATGTCGGTCAGTTGTTCTTTGGAATATTCCCTGCCCTTGCAGCTGATCATAGCATGAAATTGCTTGTCCTTGACAATAGAATTTCTGTTCGAATAGGCAATAAGATAGTTTTTGACCTCACTCGGTCCCACATTCCCGGAGTTTTGGAGGTACCCGAAATTTCGGAGCCTAGTCAGCTCTCCCTTTTCATTCTGGGTTTTATTAGTGTTGTAGGTTACCCCATTGAATGAGCTCGTACTCGAAAGAATTTTAGCTCTCATCTGATTGCCCGGTATATCTGTTTCAAAACCTTGTTCATAAAATCTTGGTATTCAAGATGCTTCTCCATAAGCCTCGTATGATCCTGAAAAACTTTTGGCGAAATTTTGTCTCTGTAAGTATTGGCATGCTTTGCCAATTGGTTGATATTATTGTTTACCCTAGCCTGTTCGGTGACTACCTTATCGATTGCATTTAGGATCCCCTTAGTGTCAATAATCTTGTTTTCATCACTGGCTAATTTTATCCTGATCAATTCACTCAAAGACACCTCAAGAGACTTGCTTTCCTCTTTCAATTGGGTGTAGTCTTCCGGTTTTAGCCTGACAGATACCCAAGAGAGATTTTCTCTTTTAACTTTCATGGCTGCATGTTATTGGGAGTAAAGAATCTGATTTGCCAGGTGAAAAAAAATACCTAGAAGTGCGTAAAAGCGATAAATAGGCATATATGCGTATTAGGATATACCCATACGCATATATGCTGATACATTGGGTTTTTTACCCTAAAAATTGATTAAGAATAATAATTTAACACGTTGATCAAACCCACCCTGTTTTTGCTCTCGCACTTTTTATAAATCGTCTGAAGGTGTTTATTGACTGTTCTTTCTGAAATAAAAAGAATCTCCGCAATCTCTTTACTGGTCAATCCCTGTGCTACCTGCTCAGCAACTTCGGTTTCCCTTTTGGTCAGTCCTAGTTCGGAGCATCTTTGGCAGAAAAAAGCACTTTGATCAATATGTTGTTTCCTGTCATAATGATCCAGCTTTTTGAAGGCCACTCTGTTCTCATAGATCATTTTTCGTATGAACAGAAAAGTTATGATTACGAAGCCCCCATTGGTAAACATGACCTCAACGAATTGTGAAGCATCAAGGTAGCTGAATACAGGGAGCAACACCCATGGAACCGTTGCCGAATAGGTAAGGATTGCCTCCAACGAATGTTGGTATCCCTTGAATTTTTTTCTGATACTCAGAAAAATTATTACGATCAGATAAATTGAATAAAGCAGAGGTATAGCCAATCCGTACCAAAGAATTGTGGAAAGATCATCCACCAATGGAAATCCTACACAAAAGAAAAGTAAGAATGGAGCTAGTAAGAATAACCAAACCCCGATCCGTGCATCCCATCTCAAATTATCCAATTTGAAAACCCTGTAAAAATAATAAGGGAAAAATGCCCCCATTGCAAACCCAGAACCAAAAGCCAAATTGATCTGAAACATTAACGACAGAGGAAGCTTAGAATCTGGGAACAATCCCCCAGCAATGTTATAAATGATCAACAATGCCAAAAGGATCAAGTAATATTTACGATTTTTATCAGAGGGATTTTGGAGGTAGAAAACCAACTGAGACACAAAAAATAGTAGCTCAAATACGACAAAAATGAATGTCGCAAGGTGCATTTGCGTTCCAAACACTGTCATAGCATATCCTTTCTATAAAAGTAAAACGGGAAACCAAATTGATCGGAAGAAGTATAAACTGAGAATCCAAAGTTCTCATACCATCTGAAATTACGTTCTGTGGAAGTCTCTAAACAATCCAGAAGGTCAATTTCATTAGCCAAGGCAAGTAGAGATTTTAGAAGTTTGGACCCTTCGCCTTTGCCTTGGTTACCTAGATCTACACCGATAAACCAAACGTAAAGAAATGGCTCGTTTGGCTGAACAGCTTCGATGCTAGATTGTCTTTTTAAGACTGGAAATCTGTATAACCCTATTCCTCGGATAGCAAGTTTCGGATCCCAGATCCATACTATTAACGACTTTCTCTTTTGATCGTAATATTTAATCAGGGTGCAAGAATTTCCTGTCTCGGAAATATAAACCACCTCGTTTTCCAAACAGTTTTCCATCACTACCCTCTTCCTTTCTGACTACAAAATCAACTGATTTATTTCCTTTAAAGGATCTTACTAAAATATTAATGCTTTTTTCTCGACCCCGTCATGTTAATTTCCTCTTGATTAGGTCTTATAAAATTTAACTGAGTTGCGAGGTTAAATATTTCCATTTAGGATGATTCTGAAAAGAATCTCCTAAATGGCAAGTAGGTGTTTGTGAGAAAAATTCTTCAGAATTTGTGTCACAAATACACAACTTGCAAAGACCACGCAAAAGGTTTCCCAACCCTCTTTTTCCTTCCTTCTTTTGGTAAAAAATGAAGTGATAAACCCTCAACACTCGGTAAACTCAACACGTATCCCAATAGCCAAATTGTGATTAAGGTTTTAGGATTGAAATAGACCTCACTATCTTTATATTTTGATATTCAGATATTTAGATATATAGATATAAAATCCAGCGAAACCCATATCTATAAACCCTTGTTAAGAAGCATACAGAAACCACATAAACTCATATATGAATACCTTTATACGTATATATTTGCAGTGAATCATCTCTTACAGCGACAAAAGAAAATAAGGTAAGATCCATATTCTTTTGTATATATCTATTCAGATGAGCGTACACGAACCTCGGAAATCGGAGTATGTTCCGTTCTTTTTGAAATCGCCCAAAAAGAGTAATTTATGAAAGGTTGGCGGACTGCCGCGTTTGAATATAGCCACATATACAAATATATGGTTTTGCGATATTTTAAAAACCATATATGGCTTTATGAGTGGAAAAAATTTGTATATGACTGAAAATCAACGTCTAAAAATTATAAGGAAATTTCTGAAATTAACGCAAGTAGACTTTGGGTCCTCAATAGGTTTGACTCAGGCTGGTTATTCAGACATTGAAAGGGGTAAAAACAACATTTCGGGAAAAATAAAGATCCTTCTCAAAAAGGAACACAACATCAATCAGAGATGGCTGGAAACCGGTGAAGGGGAAATGTTTGTTGCCACAATCGAGGATAATGAAATAGATTCAGACAAGCTGGGTAACGACCAGCACTTTTTTGAAAGATTTCAATCTGAAATCGACCGAGTTAATAAGGACATTAAACGCCTTACAATCGAAAATAACCTGTACAGTGAACTTGTCAAATCTAAGGACCGAATCATAGAAAACCTGGAGTCACAGCTGAATAAAAAGTAAATACATATTTATATAAATACATTTTTATGTTATTATATTTTTGTATCTTCCGTTAAAACACCAAAGTTATGAAATGCCCATTTCAAAATTTTCACTGCTAGAGTTCATTTATCAGGGCATTCCATATGGCCTTTGAAAAACAATTTCTATCCATATGAAAACAATCTCCATCATGAATCACAAGGGAGGCACGGGTAAAACCACGTCTACCATAAACATCGGTGCTGGACTTGCTAAAAAAGGACTTAAGGTATTGCTCATGGACATCGACTCTCAGGCAAACTTGACCGAGGGACTTGGGATTAGAGAAGCGGAGGTTTCCGTTTATGACTCCATTAGGGAGAGCAAAAAATTACCTATTCTCCATATCACCGAAAACCTGGACTTGGTACCTTCCTCTATTGATCTTTTGGGCGCCGAAACGGAGATCGTTTCAAAAATTGGACGGGAGCAAATCATCCGTAAATTACTTAAGCCTGTCCAGTCGGATTATGATTTTATCATAATAGACTGCCCCCCTTCTGTTGGACTATTGACAGTCAATGCCATGGTAGCTAGTGACACTATTCTGATACCACTTCAAGGAGAATACTTTGCCTACAAAGGAGTTGATCGCCTCCTTGGAATAGTGAATGAAGTACGGGAGAACCTAAACGACAAATTGGAAATCGGAGGCGTGTTCATCACCCAAATCAACCCCAATCGAATCCTAACCAAAACCATCGTAGAAAAACTCACCGAGGATTTGCAGGAAAAAGTATTTGAAACCAAAATCCGGATGAACGTAGCACTCGCCGAAGCACAACTACAAGGACAAAGCATATTCGACTATGCACCTGACTCAAACGGTGCAAAGGATTATGAAATGCTAGTCGATGAAATTTTAAGCAAATTAAACTGAGTACAAAATGGCTAAGAAGCTAAACGACCCTAGCAAGGGAAATAAAAACCTTGGAACCAAGCATCGAGGCCTGGGTGTACTGATCAATTCAGAACCTGAAATACCACAAAATGAAAAAGTATCAAGCAAAGAGTTTGACACCGAAGATGTAAAAATCTATTCTCTTCGGATTCCTACTACCATGTTTGATAAGTTAAAATACGAGATAGGTAAGGAAACCAAAGCTTCTATGAGGGATATGATTCTTATTGCAGTTTCGAAGCATTATGGGATTTAGGGAAGCAATATTCATTTCT
>JBILPR010000320.1:0-4943 GCA_044373795.1 Algoriphagus sp.
ATCTGCCAGTTGGATAGGTTTCAGTTTCATTGGTCAGGTCTGAAAAAATCACAAATAGCTTTCCAGCCTCATCCACAGTGGTTAATTCATACTTCTCACCTGCTATCTCAAATTTCAAAATCCCCAATACTTTCCATTCAATCACTTGGCCAAGGACATTGGGAATATTGATGGTTTCATTGAATTTTGGAATGAAAGTAGCTTGAATAGCTAAAGTTGAATTGTAATCAAAATATGGAATAGGTGGAAATTCTGACAATCCGGGATGTTCCAAATCCCTCAATCTCATCGCGAATTGCCCGCCCCGATTGATTATGGTCCATTTCCAACGATCATAATAAATGCCCCCTTTTCCATACGCTTCAACCGGAAATTGAAGCGTTTCTCCTGGAGATAGATCTTTGTTCTGTCTGATCAGTTTTGGGTTGAAAGAAAACCTAACCGAATCATTTTCAATCTGAAAGGTACCAATCGTGTTTCCACTTGGTTGATTTGAAATCACCAAACTGTCTTTTTCAATCTGATTCAAAAAAGCATTTTCCTGATCGATCCAAAACAATCCAACCAAGTTTATCCAGCCGTCCGCAGCAAGAATCTCATCTGTTCGCTGAATTTTCCACACTTCATGATCTTTGTTTTGAGCGTAAGTCAGCAAGGACTGAGAGAGGAAAAGCAGAAGTAAAAAATTGCTCTTATAAATTTTCATTGGAAGTAATTCATACCAATATAAAGGAAAGGGGATTGACTTTGAAAGAAGACTCATTTGTACCAATTCAAAAAAAAAGTCAAATGTCTTCCGAATAGTAGAAATACCTTCTTTCTTAAAGTGTGTCTCAGGAGTACGAATTCGATGTTTTTCATTTTTTTTTCTAGATCCATTTGTAATTCCCAAAGTAAATATAACTTTGCCTATAATTCCTACCTGTTTGGTAGGTTTAATAGAATACCAGATTTAATCTCAACCTATTGTAGTCACCATGAAAAAATTAATACTCTTAATTTTTGCTTTTATCTCGATCCTAAGTTTTGCAAAAGCTCAAACTGAAATAAAAGGTAAAGTAAACGACCCGGAAGGGGGACCCTTAATCGGGGCAACAGTCGTCATTAAAGGTTCAAATACTTTCTCTGTAACCAATGAATCAGGGGATTTTTCGCTAACCTCACTCACAAAACTTCCATTAACTCTCCAAATAAATTTTGTCGGATTCAAAGCTTACAATCTTGACATCAATTCAAGTCCTTCTGAACCATTGGTCATCCAATTGGAAAATGATTTGGAGCTTGCCGAAATACTGATCACAGCCAGAAGAAGGACTGAAGAAGTCCAGAAAGTACCCATCCCGATTACAGTAGTCGGAGGACCCAAGATTGAAGAATCAGGATCTTTCAATGTCAATCGGATCAAAGAACTGGTTCCGACCGTTCAGCTTTATTCCTCCAACCCAAGAAACACAACGTTAAATATCAGAGGTTTAGGTTCAACATTCGGTTTGACTAATGACGGAATTGATCCGGGGGTCGGGTTCTATGTGGATGGGGTTTATTTCGCAAGGCCGGCTGCAACGAGTTTGGATTTCGTTGACATTGAACAAATTGAGGTTTTGAGGGGTCCTCAAGGAACACTTTTTGGAAAAAACACGACAGCTGGAGCTTTCAATATTACCACAAGGCTTCCAAGTTATACTCCCGGAGGAACAGTGGAGCTCAGCTATGGCAATTATGGATTTGTCCAGGCTAAAGCTTCCATTACCGGACCTTTGTCTAAAAATCTTGCAGGAAGAGCTTCTTTTTCCGGTACTCAGCGAAACGGTACCATTGAAAACATTGCCACGGGCAAATATATCAATGACCTGAATAATTTGGGATTCAGAGGTCAATTGCTTTTTAATCCCACCAGCAAAGTCGAAATAGTATTGGCCGCGGATGTGAACTCCCAGCGTCCCGATGGATATGCCCAGGTGGTGGCAGGAGTGGTTGAGACAAAGCGTGCTCCTTACCGTCGATTTGAGCAGATAATTGCTGATCTGAATTATGATTTACCTTCTCGCAATGCCTTTGACAGGAAAGTAGATCATGATACTCCCTGGAAATCCAACAATGATCTGGGGGGAATTTCATTGAATGCGGATATCCAACTCGGTGAAGGTACCTTGACTTCGACTACCGCCTGGCGATATTGGAATTGGGACCCTTCAAATGATCGGGATTTTACCGGTTTGCCGGTGCTTTCACTTTCTCAGGCTCCTTCTAAGCATGAACAGTTTTCTCAGGAAATCAGATATTCAGGAGATTTTTCTAAAAAACTCAGCGGAGTAATCGGAGTGTTTTACTTAAGTCAAAATTTGAACACCTCCCCTTACCATTCAGAAGAATCAGGTGCTGCTCAGTATAGATTTTCTCAAAGCACCACCAGCCCGCTTTGGGAAACTCCCGGATTATTGGATGGATATGGAATCAGAACCACCTCTTCACTCAATTCGGTTGGAGCGGCTGTATTTGGTCAGTTAGATTGGGCAATCACCGAGAAACTTCATTTTCTTCCCGGCGTTCGATTTAACTATGATAAAAAGGATGTCGATTACGATCGGGTTACCTATGGAGGATTAGAAACAACTGATCCTACACTAGTAGCGATCAAGCGTTCTGTTTATTCTCCTCAAAGCTTTGTCGCAAAAGTGGAAGATCAGAACTGGTCCGGACAGGCCACCCTTGCATACAAATTCAATGAAAAGATCAATGCATTTACTACATTCTCTACCAGCTATAAGCCGGTAGGCATCAATTTGGGAGGACTTCCTGCAGTTGGAGGCCAGCCATTGCTTGAACTCGCTGAAGTAAAGCCTGAGTATGTGAAGCATTTTGAAGTTGGCTTCAAGACTACTCCAACAAAAGGCTCAAATTTGAATTTTGCGTTCTACAACACCAGCATCGAAGATTATCAAACATTGGTTCAAACAGCTGAAGTCGGTGTTAACCGTGGCTATTTGGCCAATGCAGATGAGGTCAGAGTGATGGGAGTTGAGTTGGATGGGAATATCCGGATCAGTCAGGCCATCACGCTGACCGGAGCTTTGGCCTATACCTATGCCATTTATGAATCGTTCCCAAATGCGCCAGTTCCTTTGGAAGAAACGGGCGGTGAGTTTGCGTTCAAAGACATCTCCGGTGGAAGACTTCCCGGAGTATCAAAATGGGCAGGATCATTTGGCGCTGAGTATTCTAAGGAAGCCAAGTTCTTCGGCAAAACCGGAACCTTCTTTTTCGGAACTGATTTATATTTCCGTTCAGAATTCTCCTCCAGCCCTTCTCCTTCTCAGTTTCTTAATGTAGATGGTTATGCATTGGTCAATGCCCGTACAGGATTCAGGGTTAAAGATGGATTTTCCGCCTTCATCTGGTCCAGAAACTTGCTGAATCAAGACTACTACGAGCAGCTTCTTCCTGCAGCTGGCAATGCAGGTCACTATGCAGCGGTTTTGGGTGATCCGGCTACTTACGGTGTCACTTTCCGATATGCATTCTAGTTTGAATATCTGAGTTTGAGGTTAATGAAAAGACCGGGTTGAATATTCAGCCCGGTCTTTTCATTCAGATTCGACCTATCAAATGACCATGATTTGAAAAATGGTTCTCAAAGGGAGTTTTTCTATTTTGGCCTGAAGATCTCAGAATTGAAGGAAACCATCAAATAACTCCACACAGGTATTTTATCTAAATTCTCAATCTTGTTCAATAACTCCATACTTCTCTGCGAAAAGAGATACGAGAATCCAAAATTGATATCCAGTTAATGCAACTGTAGCGGAAGTGTTGATTTAAGGTAATTCTTAAAGAGTCAAATAGAAAGTCCTGAGACTAAGGAAAATGATTAAAATTCCAACTCCAACCATCAGGTATTTAGGTTTGATCAGTTTGCAGATATAAGCTGCAAAAGGAGCGGCAACTACTCCTCCCAAGATTAGACCGAGAACCGGAGCAAGACTGAGTTCTTTGACAAAAAATAAAAAGGTACTGGCACTCGCTAATGAAACAAAAAACTCGACAAAATTGCCCGTTCCTATGGCATAGCGTGGGATTTTTCCTTTGCTCAATAAAGTACCGTTTACAATTGGTCCCCATCCCCCGCCTCCGACCGCGTCAGCAAATCCACCTGCTGAGGCAAGCAAAGGCAAACTTCTGCTATTAGCATTAAAATTCGCTTTTTTCTTTTTGAAAGCTTTTCCCAAAATCACAAATCCCATTACGAAGAGATAAAGAGCAATCACCGGCTTCACCATTTCCCCATCAATATTGGACAACAAGAAGGCCCCTGTTATCGAACCCATAACGCCTGGAATCAAAAGCTTTTTCGCAAGATTCCAATCCACATTTCCCATTTTCCAATGAGAAATTCCGGAGGCAAGACTTGTAAAAACCTGCGCAAAATGAACCCATGCAGATGCCACTGCAGGTGGGATTCCTATTCCCAACAAAATCGAATTACAACTAACTCCATAAGCCATACCCAAAGCTCCGTCAATACTTTGAGCAACGAATCCAACTAATAAAAACCAAAGGAACATCTCTGTGTCAATATCCCAGCTTTTGATTGATTCTGTAAAAGTATGGGTAACAACCAATCCAAAAATCATGAGTGCAAAGCCAAAAAACATTGCCCAAAATGGCTCATTCCTAAGTTTGATAATTATTTTTTGCACGGACAGTTTGTCTGAAATGGTAGAAATCAAAACTAAGCGCAAAAAATAATAATTCCTATCTTTTTTATAGGGATTGTAGGTTTAATCAGATTTATCCTACCAACCCCCAGAATTTTGAGCAAAAAAAAACCGCAGCTCACCCTGCGGTTTTATGTGGAATACTCAGCTTGCATTAATACTTAGCTAGCATCGTAAAGACCCACAATTCGTTTTCCAATTCAAATGCGAATTGCCTTAATGTTTTTC
>JBILPR010000321.1:0-4924 GCA_044373795.1 Algoriphagus sp.
CAGCTTTGAAAGATCTCGGCGGAGGATCAGGCGCTGGCTGCTACTTCATGGATGATGACCGTTGGCCTGCAAAATTCAATCAAGTGCCCATGATGGCAGATTGGGGAAATAACCAAGTATACATTCATCGAGTGATTCCGGATGGCCCAAGCTTTACCCAACAGGATGAGAATTTCATTAAGCTTCAGCAAATCACCGATTTGGACGTGGACGGTTCTGGCACCATGTATATATCTTCCTGGGATTATGCCGGCTTCCAGGGAAGTCCAGAAAAAGGCTTTGTGGTGCGGGTAGTGCCAAAAGACTGGAAGTATGAGGCTTTCCCTGACTTGAAAGCTGCTTCTGTAATGGAATTAGCAGAATTGCTAAAAGCAGGCAACTCAGTTGCCAGACTTTCTGCGCAGCAGGAAATGCTCACCCGATCTGCAGAAGAAACTGCCGCGGCCGCCTTAAAGATTGCGCAGGATACATCTCTTCCTTTGGCTGCACGGGTTGCAGGAATTTACACCTACGCTCAGGCCACCTTTGCCAGCGGTGTAGAAGAACTTATCAAATTAAGTGAGGAGGATCAAGTCCGTGAATTTGCGCTTCGTGCATTGGCAGATCGCAAAACCCGCCTTCAGACCGTGCCTTTAGAACTTTTCATTGCCGGTGCAAAGGATCCAAATCCCCGCGTTCAGGTAGCTGCAATCATAGGATTAGGCAGAATCGGAAATACCAAAGCTGCCGAAACGCTTCTTGAAGTGTCGGTTCCTGAATCAGCCAAGGCACCGGAAAAGGGAACCGAGGGCCCGCATGCGATACCAAATTCAGGAATTATTCTTCCTCATTTGGCTGTAAGAGCCCTGGTAGAATTGAAGGCTGTGGATGAAACTATCGATGCGCTCGATTCTAAAAACTATAAACTGGCGCTTTGGGCTTTGCGGTATATGCACGATCCAAAAGCTGTCGACGGTCTGCTTGCTGCTTTTCAGAACACTGAGGATGCAGGAAAAAAAGCAGAAATAATGACCACAATTTCCAGACTTTATAAGAAAGAAGCTCCTTATGACGGCAGCATATATTGGGGAGGCCGACCCGACACTCATGGTCCTTTTTATAATGCGATAGAATGGGAGTCATCAACTCAGATAAAAAAATTCCTTTTGGAAGAATTTAATTCAGCCGATGAATCCAAAAAATCCTTTTTTGCGGCTTTGAACGATCGTCTCCGGTTGGGTATCGAGGAACTGGGTACTGAATTAGAAGCGTCTGAAGTTGAAGAAACAGTTGTGGATTTGGAATCAATCAAAAACAAAAAAGGTCAGGTTGGGGAGTCCTCAATTGAAGATGTGGTCCTTGCCATGGGGGAACTGAAAGGGGATGCTGCACTTGGAAAAACGATCTTTACAAATCAAGGCTGTATCGCTTGTCACAACATCGAACGAGCTCAGGTGATGAAAGGCCCATACATGGGGCAGATTGGTTCGATAATGAACCGGGGACAAATTATTGAGTCGATTTTAAGGCCAAATGCATCGATCTCTCAGGGCTTTGCTTCAGTTCAGATCACCACCGACGACGGGAAGGTATTTGTGGGCTTTGTCACAGCAGAGTCCGCAGAGGAATTGACGTTCCGAGACATTGTCGGCAATGCTACCAAACTGAAAATGAAGAATATCAAAGAGCGCAAAGAACTCGAAAACTCCATGATGCCTTCTGGTTTAGCCAATTCGCTTTCTTTCAAAGAACTGGCATCTTTGGTTACTTATTTGGAGCAGCAGAAATAAATATGTTGGATGACCAATGGGGGTTGTGGATAAAAAGAGATTATGATACAGGAGATTTAGTGACAGGATAATTCTCTGTATCTTTTCCTTTTTAAGGAAAAAAGATGTGAGTTTCACCCAACGCTGAAATTTCCAATTTTTGTTCCTTACTTCAGGCTCAGGAATTTTCACAAGTCACCAACCATGTCTTTTACATCCTCAATTTTCCTTTATTTATCGTTTCTGGGTTCACTCCTCTTTGGAACAAAAAACCTGCTTGAAAAACAATCAGCTTTGACTTCTGACAGTCCGGTCGAAGTGGAAATGATCACCAATTACGGAACCATCATCCTCCGATTGGCGGATGAAACTCCACTTCATCGGGACAATTTTATCAAACTGGTGGAATCTAGAACTTACGACAGTCTCCTTTTCCACCGGATCATCAAAGACTTCATGATTCAGGGCGGGGATATCAAAAGCAAATATGCGGACTCGGTTGCTGCACTTGGCAGCGCTGACCTTCCCTATCAGGTTCCTGCGGAAATCGTACCGAATCTTTTCCATAAAAAAGGAGCTTTGGCGGCAGCCCGAACGAACAATCCTCAGCGGGCATCGAGCAGCACGCAGTTTTATATCGTGCAGGGCAAAGTTCAAAATGACAGCCTCCTCACTTACAATGAAGGCAGGATCAATAAAACGCTCGCAAGGCATTATGGAACCAATGACCCGGCTAACAAAACTCTGGCAGATTCTATTCAGGTTGCGCTCACTGCGAAAGACACCGCAACCCTACAAATCCTGAATAAACAGATGAATTTGATTCTGGATAATTACACCCAATATGAAACCTACAGGATCCCGGAAGCACACCGGGAAGTGTATAAATCGATCGGAGGCTCTCCCCATCTGGATCAGAATTATACCGTATTTGGTGAGGTGATTCAGGGACTGGAAGTAGTCGATTCTATTGCAGCGGTAGAAACCGGCCCAAGAGATCGACCGATAGCTGAGGTCAGGATCATAAGCATGAGGATTCTTCCTAAAAAATAAACAGTGATCTGAGAAACAACTTTTGGATCCTTCCTGATGACAATTTAGGCGCGAAAGTTTCCCTACTTAAGAAATCAAAAAACAATCAAATCCTTTCCAACAAACAACACCGAGCTCCCAACCATTTTATGAAAACAAACCTCTTTGGTACTTTCTTTATTTTTCTAATCTCTGTGACAGCATTTGCCCAAGTTGGCTCCTCTATCGATGAGGGGGAATATATTTCTATCGGAGGAATAGAACAATGGGTGACCATCAAAGGATCAGATCGAACCAAACCTGCCATACTTTTCCTTCATGGTGGACCGGGAAGTGTGATGAGTCCTTACGATGAAGCCATTTATGGTCAATGGGAAAAAGACTTTATTCTGGTGAATTGGGATCAGAGAGGCGCCGGAAGAACATTTGGAAAAAATGCCCCTGCGGAATTGAATGAAGATTACTGGATTGAAAATCCCCTGACTATTGAGCAAATGACTTCTGACGGAATTGAGCTTTCGGAACATCTTTTAAAACATCTCGGAAAACAAAAAATCATCCTCATTGGAACTTCCTGGGGCTCTGTGCTTGGCGTCAGCATGAGTCAAAACCGTCCGGATCTTTTCTATGCTTACGTCGGACATTCGCAGGTTGTGAATTCATCAGAAAGTGAAATCAATGCCTATCAAAAATTGCTAAAAATGGCAGAGACTACCAATGATCAAACGTCTTTAGAGAAGCTTAAATCGCTGGGTTCTCCTCCATATGAAGATGCCAAAAACACAGGTCAGTTCTATCGCGTTATTAAAAAATTTGAGAGTGAAAATTCAGTACCTGCACCCGATTCATGGTGGAAAATTTCGAAGGAATATGACAATGAAATCGATGGTCAAAACCGGTATGATGGCGATGATTATTCATTTATCAATTTCGCAGGACACAAGAAACTTGGGATAAAATCAATGGTGGCCGGTCTTGACTTCATGAAAGATGCTGTCAATTTTGATATTCCGGTTTACCTGATTCAGGGTGAAGAGGATATTATAACTCCCAAAGAAATCAGCCGGGTGTATTTCGATAAAATTACAGCTCCCAAAAAAGAGTTTTTCCTGGTCCAGGGAGCTGCACATGGCCATAATCAATCTATCATTGACATCCAGTTTAAAATTGCAAAAGAGAAAATAGCCCTATTCATTAAAGAGTGAAAATTTATCTCCTACCTGTTTCAGATCAGTTGTTCTGAAATCTGCTTCTAGGTCTAAAACCATTTTAATCCTTAATTTCACTCTCATACCTATCTCCCCTACTATAATTCTTAAGAGGTAATGAAATCGGGTTTCAGATCAGCAGGACTTATCTTTTTGATGCTTAGTTTCTCTTGTTCTCAAGAGAAATCTTCAAAGCAGGAAGCTTCCGATTCTGAGTCAAACTCGATGGAATTTTTTGTTGTTCCGGGCGAAGATGAGGCAATTGATCCTGAATTGATCATAAAGGGAAAAGTCCTGATCTCTTATTCGGATTGCAACGAATGCCATAAGGAGGAAAGCGATGCAAAGGGACCTTCTTTCACAGATATAGCAAAGAGGTACCCCATTCGTCAGGTTTATATTGATCTGCTTGCCAGAAAAGTAATCAATGGAGGTTCCGGAGTTTGGGGTTACCCTGTAATGGGCGCCCATCCGAAGTTACCTTTGGAAGAAGCACAAGCCATGGTTGCTTTTATCCTTTCACTGGAAAGTGAAAAATAGGTTAAAACAGACCAAAGGATTTTTGAGATTTGGAAACGAGGCACGCGCGACACGCACGCGCCAGCAGGTTCCAAGCCGAAATCAAAAATCTGAAACCTTAAACATCTTCGCAAAAGGAAATCCTTCTGCGGTCGTCCCTTCAATCCAGATATTCAGGATTTTGACTTCTTCCGGAGTTTTGATTTTGAATGTATAAATCCCCGGATTTTCAAGTGTATTTGCCATGGGATTCCAATAGATGGTTGGTTTATTGACAGGAATCTCTTCCGAATCAAAAGAATTCTTGAAGGTGAGTTCGGGAGAAAATCCACGCATTCTGAAAAGTTGGAAGCCTTCGGAGTTGAAGTTGGATTTTTCGCCAGCAACAACCCGACTTCCTTTTTTGGTTTCTATAAT
>JBILPR010000322.1:0-4913 GCA_044373795.1 Algoriphagus sp.
AAAGGAAGACCAGTAACAGGAAAAGGGTAAAATCCCGTAAGAAATTCATGTTCTTCATAATGGGTTAAAATTGGGCTACTTCCTGAAGTTATCCCTTTTTCGATAAAATGCAGAATGAGTTGGCAAACAGGAATTTTTGTATTTTCAATTTTACCCAAAACAGCCTTTATGAAAATTGCTCGCTTCTTCCTTTCAATTCTTTTTTCGCTCATCTTCTTTTTCACTTTCGCTCAGCAAAAAGTATGGCTGGATGCCGATACCGGTAACGAAATGGACGATTTATATGCAATCGCTCATTTGGTAAAATCCGAAAAGATCGACCTCATTGGTTTAAGCTCAGCACATTTCAACAATCCTGATTTGTTGGTGTTTGAAAAGTGGAATGCCTACGACACCAGAGGGCTTAACACGGTAGAGGAAAGTCAGAGATTGAATGAGGAGATTTTGGCAGCCTTGGGAAGAACGGATATTCCCCATCCTCTTGGTTCGGATCGACAAATCGGACGAGCTTGGGGGCAGCAAGATCCGCGTGATTCTCCTGCTGTTCAGGCAATGATCGCTGCAGCGAGACAAATCCCTGATGGTGAAAAACTTGATGTTCTGACTTTAGGAGCACTTTCCAATATGGCTTCTGCCATGATTCTTGCTCCGGATATCCTACCTAAAATTCGTGTATTTTCTCTGGGCGCCAAATATGATCCCGCCACCAAAGTCTGGAACAAAAGTGAATTCAACATCCGAAATGACCTGAATGCATTCGATTACCTTCTAAATCTGGATGGTCTTGATTTTACCGTGATGCCACTGGAAGCTGCTTTTCCTTTACAATTTGATCGGGAAAGGACCTATGAAATGCTGGACGAATCTCTGGAAATCGAACGGATACTTGAAGACCGGTGGAAAGTTCAGAACCCTCAGGATACAACCCGGGTCATGTGGGATTTGGCGCTTGTAGCTGCATACCTGCATCCAGAATTGGCGGTGATCGAATCAGTCTCCACACCTCCTGAAAATACCCAAAGAGCCATCAGGGCTTTTGTTAAAATCGATGCGCCTGCATTGGAAATTGAATTTTGGAAAATCATGAAAGAATATTAGAAATCCCCCATACCTGATCTTTTTCAAACGGCTTTGAGTTAAGGAGTTTGATTGGTAAATTAAATTTTTTCAACCCCCAAAAGCCTGTTAATGGATTCTAATAATTTGAATCGAAGAGAATTCATTGGTTCGGCCGCTACTGTCGCCGCTTCCATATCCATCGTCCCATCCAATGTAATCGCAGGCTTAGGAAAAGTCCCTCCTTCCGATCAAATCACGGTTGCCAATATCGGTTGCGGCACCCAAGGTCTGAGAGAGATGGGAGAATTGCTCCAAAACCCGAAAGTCCGGGTGGTGGCAGTTTGCGACTCCAATAAGTTCTCAACTGACTACATCGACTGGTCTGCCAACGGGATCCGAAACGATATCCGGGAAGTGCTCGAGGACAATTCCTGGTGGGAAGGCAAACCCGGAATCCCCGGCGGACGCGACATTGGGCAGGAATATGTTGAAAAATACTATGCCAAAAACAAACCTTCCGGCAGATACAAAGGCTGTGATTCCTTCGAGGATTTCAGAGAACTTTTTGCAAAAGAAAAAGGAATCGATGCCGTCAAAATCATGACACCGGATCATACGCATGCCTCCATTGCTTTGGCAGCCATGAATAAAGGAATCCACGTGGTCACTCACAAACCCATTTCCAACCGACTCCTCGAAGGTCGAAAAGTCATTGAAAAAGCCAAAGAATCCGGAGTAATTACGCATCTCCTCGCATGGTCTGACAGACCGGAATACAGACAGATCAAAGCTTGGATGGACGAGGGATTGATCGGCGAACTCCAGGAAATTCACAATTGGTCTTATCGCCCGGTTTGGCAGCAGTGGACCAAGCGGCCAACCGAAACTCAACCGATACCGGCAGGATTTAATTGGGATCTTTGGCTGGGACCGGTGCCGGAAATGCCTTATCATAAAAACTACACCCACAATGTCTTCCGTGGCTGGTTTGAATTCGGTGGAGGATCTGTCGCTGACATGGGCCATTATAGTCTTTTTCCACTTTTCGAAACTTTGGGAATTACTAAATCCCCGTTAAGTGCCAGAGCTTTTGGCACCACGACCCGTGAAGAAATCAATCAGGTCTTCCAATGGGTGAAAAATGATGTGGCTTTCCCGGCTAGCTGCATGATCAAATGGAAATTCCCAGAACAGCTTTCACTTCCGGCTTTTGACTTGTTCTGGTACGACGGAGGAATGAAGCCATTTGCAATGGAGGAATTGGAAATGGATGGAAAAGACACACCGGATGAAGGGCTTTTGCTCGTAGGCACGAAGGGTAAAATCCTGGGAGGTTTCCGAGGAGAAAACCCAGTGCTTTTGCCGGAAAGTAAAATGGCAGCGAGACCTGATACAGAACGAATCGACTCAAGAAGTGTAGAGCGAAATACGGCTGCATGGGTAGAAGCAATTCAATCTGGAGTGCAAACTCCGGGGAGTTTCATCCGGGCGCAGACAATCACAGATACAATCAATCTGGCTTCCGTTGCGCTCAGGGCAAATAAGAAAGTTGATTTTGATACAGAATTAATCAAAATCACAAATGATGAAAACGCAAATCAATTCTTGACACGACAGTATAGAGCGGGGTGGGAGATTTGATTCAGTGGTCAGTCGCAGTCGCAGTGATCAGTAAAAGTGGTCAGTCACAGTGTTCAATCGCAGTCGCAGTGATCAGTCTCGGTTACCCGTCATGTCGAGTGAGCGAGACATCTCATCCTTTGGAAAAGCTAATTAATCAGTCCCCTTCGCAGTATTCAGTCGCAGTATCCAGTAAACAGAAATATTTCGAGAATGACATTTCTTTATAAAACCCAATACTTTAATAACCATTAACACTAACCTTTTTAGCAATGAACAAACGAAGAGAATTTCTAAAAACTGCCGGCTTAGCTTCAGCGGCAATCGGCTTGGGCTTACCTCAAATGGCTTTTTCGCCCAAAAATGCAGCTCCTGCTTTCAAGATTTCCCTGGCAGAATGGTCCCTCCAAAGACCTCTTTTTGCGAAGCAAATGGATCATCTTGATTTCGCAAAATTGGCAAAGCAGCATCAAATAGACGCAATAGAGTACGTCAATCAGTTTTTCATGGATAAGGCAAAAGACATGAATTACCTGAAGGAAATGAAAACCCGGGCGGATGGTGAAGGCGTCACTTCCGTCCTGATCATGTGCGATCGGGAAGGAATGCTGGGAGCAGCGACTTCTGAAGAGCGAAAGCAAACGGTAGAGAATCACAAGAAATGGGTCGAAGCGGCTAAATTCCTTGGGTGTCATTCCATCCGGGTCAATGCTTATACAGCCATTCCCTACACAACTGATAAGCGACTTGCAAAAGATGCCATGAACATTGCTACCTCGGGCTTGCGTCAACTTTGTGAATTTGCAGATGATTTTGATATCAATGTGATCATCGAGAATCACGGCGGATTCTCCAGCGATGCCAAATGGCTGGCTGAAATGATTAAAGAAACTGCTCATCATCGGGCTGGAACTCTACCTGATTTCGGAAATTTCAGAATCCATACAGAAGGAGATAGAATCTATTCTTATGATTCTTATCGCGGTGTCGACGAACTCATGCCGAGAGCAAAAGGCGTCAGCATGAAGCCAACCGTATGGGATGATAATGGAAAAGAACATCCACTTGATTATGAGCGAATGATGAAAATCGTGCTTTCACATGGATTCAATGGATACGTGGGAATCGAGCACGGAGAAAAAGACCGCGAGTGGGAAAGTATCGATGAGATCCGGGCGAATCTTGATACTATCCAAAGGACTTTGGAAAACGCCAGAAAAGCGTAATTGAAGTTCAAGGGTAAAATAAGAGTGGCCACAAGGATTTCAGTCTTTGTGGCCTTTGTTTTTAACTTCGTGCCCAACCCATCAAAAAATGAAACAACAACTCGGACAGATTGCATTACTGGTAAGAGACTACGACGAGGCAATTGAATTTTATATTAAAGTGCTGGATTTCGACTTAATCGAAGATACCCTTATGAGCGAGACAAAGCGCTGGGTTCGGGTATCTCCTCCGGGTTCTTCTTGTCAATTACTTTTGGCAAAAGCTGCCAATGAAGTTCAGGAAAGTCAAATCGGTCATCAAGCCGGAGGTCGGGTTTTTCTGTTTCTTTACACCGATGATTTTTGGCGAGATTATCAGAAATACACTTCAAGAGGTGTGGAGTTTCTCCGCGAACCGAGCGAGGAAGCGTATGGAACTGTCTCAGTTTTCAGGGATCTTTATGGGAATCTTTGGGATTTGATCGAACCTGTGAAACAGTAGGCAGTCGCATTAATCAGTTTGCAAAATCGAATTTCATTCCTCAAAGCAAACAAATTCTTTTCACGCGATTGAAATGGGGATTCTTCGGGCTTTTCGAGAAGCTAAAATTCAAAAGAGATTACCCAACGAATATGAAAAGCTAATTTAATTTTTAACTGATTTTTTAGTATTTTTTGACTTCTTTTATTGTTAAATTCAGATAAACACTTTTATTATGAAAATTGATATCAGCTCACTACTACCCAAAACTTTAACAGATATATCACTACTAAAAAAATATATTCTATACGCTTTAATTGGGTTTTCGATGTTTGTCCAAAATAAGTTGTTTGCTCAATCTGAAACGGAAACTAAGGCTGAAATTTTCACTTCTAAAAATTCGATGTTTGCTGAATTTTTAGGAAATTCTGGTAGCTATGCTCTTAATTATGGGCGGATCTTTTACCAAAAAGAGAGATTGAAGATTTCTGCAAGCGCAGGTTTCTCTTTGCTCTATAAAAGTGAAGACGAGCCATTTCACTCTGGAT
>JBILPR010000323.1:0-4902 GCA_044373795.1 Algoriphagus sp.
AAAAAAGCGGAAAAAGAAGACTTCACCGTGTACATGATGACTCCTGACAAAGATTTCGGGCAGATCGTCGATGACCATATTTTCTTATACAAGCCTGCCTTCATGGGCAATGGTGTGGAGGTCATGGGACCAAAGCAAGTTTGCGCAAGATGGGACATCGAACATGTCGATCAGGTTCGGGACATACTCGGTCTGATGGGTGATGCTGTCGACAATATCCCTGGCATTCCCGGAATAGGCGAAAAAACTGCTACCAAGCTTTTAAAAGAATTTGGGACAGTGGAAGGTCTCCTTCAAAACACCGATAAGCTGAAAGGGAAACAAAAGGAAAATGTGGAAAACTTTGCACAGCAGGGTCTTCTTTCAAAAGAACTCGCAACCATCAAAACGGATGTTCCAATCGGCTTTGTCCATGACGAGCTAATTATCGACGGAATAGATGAGCAAAAGCTTCGGGCACTTTTTTCCGAGCTCGAGTTCAGAACTTTGGCAAGCAGAATTTTCAAAGAGCCAAGCAAAAACGCAACAATTCAAAAATCCGAACAACTTGGATTGTTTGGGGGACCTGCAGAATCGGCAGCGCCAACTGCCCCGGCCCCAGAACAAGAGTTTGAGGAGGGAACCGTGAATGTGGGACCGGAGCCGGTTTATGAAACGATTCTATCGAATATTCACAATTATCACAAGATCAAAGGTGAGGATGCCGTCAGGGAACTTCTGAGCTATCTTTTACTTCAAAAAGAAGTCTGCTTCGATACCGAAACAACTTCCCTTGATGCTATGCAAGCTGATTTGGTAGGGATTTCTTTCGCTTACATCACAGGGGAAGCCTACTATATTCCTTGTCCTGAAGACAGAAAAACAACTCAGGAAATCCTAGAGATTCTCCGCCCGCTATTCGAAAATTCTGAAATTGTCAAAATCGGCCAAAACATCAAATACGATCTCTTAGTCCTGAAAAACTACGGGATCAATGTTAAAGGAACCCTTTACGATACCATGCTCGCTCATTACCTGATCGAGCCGGAAGGCAAGCATTCGATGGATTGGCTGGCACAGCAATACCTAAATTACAAACCTGTTTCAATCACGGAACTGATCGGAAAAAAGGGAAAAAATCAGGGAAATATGCGGGATGTGGAGGAAGACGAAGTGACCGCCTATGCCTCTGAAGATGCCGATATCACACTCCAATTGAAAGCAAAGTTTGACCCGATTTTGAAAGAAAATCATCTGGAAAAGCTTTTCAACGAAGTCGAAAATCCGCTGATCAAAGTCCTTGCGGAAATGGAATTTGAGGGAGTTCGGATTGACACTTCCAGCTTGGCGGAGCTTTCCACTCTTTTACAAAAGGAAAGTCTGGAGATCGAGAAGCATGTATACGAACTGGCCGGAGTAAGATTCAACCTGGGCTCGCCAAAGCAATTGGGCGAGGTACTTTTCGAAAAACTGAAACTTGATCCCAAAGCCAAAAAGACAAAAACAGGCCAGTATGCAACAGGCGAAGAAATCCTGAGCAAACTTGCAATCGAGCATCCCATCGCTGAGGCGATTCTGGATTATCGACAAATGGTGAAGCTGAAATCAACCTATGTCGATGCGCTTCCGACCATGATCAATCCGAAAACCGGACGAATTCATACCACTTATAATCAGTTCGTCGCGGCAACAGGGCGCCTTTCCTCAGTCAATCCAAACCTTCAAAATATTCCAATCCGAACCGCTCGGGGAAGGGAAATCCGTAAGGCATTTGTGCCAAGAGATGAAGATCATGTGTTGCTCTCAGCAGATTATTCTCAAATCGAACTTCGAATTATGGCAGCATTCTCCGGCGATGAATCCATGCTCGAGGCTTTCAAAAATGGCCGTGATATTCATGCTACCACAGCAGCAAAAATCTTCAAACTCCCCTTGGAGGAAGTGACGACGGATATGAGAAGAAAGGCTAAAACAGCCAACTTTGGAATTATTTACGGGATTTCGGCTTTCGGACTTTCGCAGCGACTTGGTATCCCACGGACAGAAGCAAAAGAAATCATCGATGCCTACTTCCAGGAATTTCCTGCAGTAAAACAGTACATGGATGGAGCAATCGAGAAAGCTCGTAAGAATGAATTTGTCGAGACAATACTCGGACGTCGCCGCTACCTGCGAGATATCAACAGTCGAAATATGACCATGAGAGGTTTCGCGGAGCGAAATGCGATCAACGCTCCGCTTCAGGGTTCGGCCGCCGATCTGATCAAAGTTGCTATGATAAATGTGCACGAATGGATGAAGAAGGAAAACCTCAAATCCAAAATGATCCTTCAGGTGCACGATGAATTGGTCTTCGATGCGCACAAGGATGAAGTGGAAATCCTGAAAGCAAACATCCCCGGACTAATGACCAACGCGATCAAATTGGCCGTTCCCCTCGAAGTCGAAGTGGGAGTCGGTAATGATTGGTTGGAAGCACATTAATTTTTGGAGCCAAAAAGACAGATCTCTTGCTTCTTGTATCTAATCTCTTGGTTCTAAACTCTTATCTCTTGTCTCTTGCTTCTAAATAATGGCTAAAGTAAAAACCACCTTTTTCTGTCAAAACTGCGGAGCTCAAAGCCCGAAATGGCTGGGCAAATGTTCCTCTTGCGGAGAATGGAATACCTATGTGGAAGAGATAGTCCAAAAGGAAGAAACGGGCAAAGGAAGCTGGAAGCCAAGCTCCAACACAACCAAAAAAGCCAATACACCCCAGAAAATCCAGGACGTTAACTACGATCTTCAACCCCGATGGGAAACCAAAGACGCAGAACTCGACCGGGTTTTGGGTGGAGGAATCGTCCCGGGATCGTTGGTTCTGATTGGAGGAGAACCAGGAATCGGAAAATCTACTTTGATGCTTCAGATTGCATTGACGCTCAGAGGAAAGAAAGTCCTTTACATCTCGGGAGAAGAAAGTGAAGCCCAAATCAAGATGCGGGCAGATCGCATGTCCGCCAAAAATGAGGATTGCTATGTGCTTTCCGAAACAAACACCCAGCAGATTTTTCAGCAGATTGAAATTCTGAAACCTGACTTTTTGATCATCGACTCAATCCAGACGCTGAATAGCCAGTATGTAGAATCTGCTGCAGGATCGGTCTCTCAGGTCCGGGAATGTACCGCCGAACTCATGAAATTTGCCAAGGAAACGGGCGTTCCGGTTTTCCTGATTGGCCATATTACCAAGGATGGTTCGATCGCCGGACCCAAAGTCCTCGAGCATATGGTGGATACGGTTTTGCAGTTTGAGGGTGACCGACATCTGACTTACCGAATCCTTCGAACATCCAAAAACCGTTTCGGTTCCACCCACGAACTTGGAATCTACGAGATGCGGGCAGAAGGACTTCGCCCGGTTGCCAATCCTTCTGAGATTTTGCTCACGCAACGTGAGGAAGTGCTCAACGGTGTTGCAATCGGAGCAATGATGGAAGGAAACAGACCGCTTCTGATCGAGATCCAATCACTTGTGAGCCCGGCAACTTACGGGACTCCTCAGCGAAGCAGCACCGGCCACGATGCCAAGCGGTTGAATATGCTGTTGGCAGTATTGGAAAAGCGGGGAGGGATGAAGCTCGGTCAGCAGGATGTGTTCCTGAATGTGGCCGGCGGACTTCGGGTAGATGATCCGGGATTGGATCTTGCGGTTTGCGCTTCCCTTATTTCCAGTTACGAGGACACACCTGTTTCGGAGCAGATTTGCTTTGCAGGTGAGGTTGGTTTGGGCGGAGAAATCCGAGCCGTATCCAGAATTGAAAACCGAATCGCCGAAGCTGAAAAGCTTGGATTCAAAAAAATCATCGTCTCCAAATATGCTGTGAAAGGACTGGATCTGAAGAAATTCAAAATTGAGGTGGTTCAGGTCAGCAAGCTGGAGGAGATGTATCAGATTATTTTTTAGGCAAATCAGATTATTCTTTTTGACTATAATCAAAAATCCTGAATGGTTTAGTAGAGAGTATTTTTTTGCCAGAATCGAGAAGGAAACAATATTTAAAAAATCAAAAGCCCTTCCTTCAAATAGATTCTGCATTTTCTCTCCATTCCAACCGCTAGGTTGGAATTTATAGGTATTTTCCAATTCAAAACTATCACCCGTTTATTCCTCTTCTTTCCTTAAAAAAACAACCCCCTTAATTTGAATAAGATTAACAGTAAAATCGCTGTCTTGGGAGCCGGCGGTTTAGGATCATGCCTTGCATTGGAGCTTTCGCGGCGAGGATATCAAGTAGACCTGTACGAAGAACATTCTGAGCCACTCAAAAAAGCTAGCTACGCGAATGAAGGCAAGGTTCATGTGGGATTTATTTATGCCATGGATCGAAGTTTTCATACTGCAGAGAGTATGCTGATCGGAGCAGTTCATTTCATGGAATATCTTCAGCGATGGGTAAATGTGAAACCAGAAGCGATGGTATCTACTCCATTTCATTACCTGGTTCACAAAGGATCTCTTCTCAATGCTTCCGAGCTGAATACTCATTATCAAAAATGCTGTCGCGTATTTCAAGAGTTATCAGGCGGTGGAAAGAAAAAATACCTCGGACTTTTTGATTCGCTTGAGGCGAAATTATTACCCAAATCAAGGGTTCAGGACGTAGCCAATCCTGAGTTTATTGACGATGTTTTTGAGACGACCGAGTATTCTGTCGAGCCGCGGTATATAGCTGAGAAATTAACTGAGGCTATTACCTCAGATCCCAACATCAACCTTATTTTAAACACGAAAGTTGAGGCAGTTACAAAAGTGGGAAATCGTTTGAAAGTGATTTCTCAAAATGCCGGTTTGCGAATTGAAGAAGAATACACCGACGTAGTGAATGCCACTTGGAACGGACTTTTGGAAATCGATCGAACCATGGGCATCGACCCTCTTGG
>JBILPR010000324.1:0-4872 GCA_044373795.1 Algoriphagus sp.
CTGATCAGGAATTGGACAGTTTTTTGTTTTCCTTCAAAAAGAATCTTAAACCCGGCGGACAGGTTTTCTTGAGTGACTTTTTCGAGCCGATAACTTTCTTGCAAAAAATCCTGCATCAGCTCATGATTAGCTTTTTCCGATTTGCAACCGGGCATCGAAGGAAAGATGTTCCCGATTACGAATCGGCTTTTGGGAAAGCAGGGTTTAAACTTTCGCAGGAAAAGAAACTGCTGAAAGGTTGGGTGAAAACACAGCTGTGGGAGTCAGTGTGAAGGATTGATGACCTCTTTTCGAAATTGCTCTGGAGTCATTCCAGTTTTCTTTTTGAAGAGTCGGCTGAAATAAGAGGGGTCCTCGAATTGTATTTCGTAGGCTATTTCAGAAATGCTTAAATCAGAATGGGTTAAAAGTCTTTGTGATTCAAGAATTACCCTCTCCAGAATCAGTTGTGAGATGGTTTTTCCGACAGATTTTTTACTCATTGCGTTGAGTTGCTTTGAGCTCAGGTTCATTGCGTCAGCATAAAAGCTAGCTTCCCGATGCTGTTTGAAGCTTTTATCTATTAAATCTTCCAAATTTTGAAATTGGTCGTAAGATTGAATCGACTCCTCCGAAAAGGTAGTTTTGGAATTATATAGCCTATAAAAATTGATCAATAACAGATCGGTGTAATTTCTTAATAAGTCCATTCCCGACCAATTTGGATTCTCAACTTCCCGGCGAATTCGTTCAAATATGAAAAGGACTTCACTCATTTCCTCGGCTGAAATTCTTAAGTGGCGAGAATTGAAACTTGAATTGAAAAAGACAAATCGATTCAATCTTCTTCTTGAAAAAACTGAAACATAAAAGTCGGAACTAAAGAAAAGAATATGACCATCCGCATCCGGAGAGAGTTCCCAGGAATGAACTTGGCCGGGACTTAAGAAAAACGCAGAACCAGGATTTACTTCGTGTGATTTGAAGTCAATTGTGTGGATGCCAGAACCGCAAGAAAAAAGTAAGATGATATAAAAATCATGTTTATGGGGTTTTTGAATGAATTTATGAGTGCTTAGGTGCTTCTTCAATTCAGCAAAATAGAATTCAGCCGAATCAGCCGCATCTTTATCAAAATCAGGGATTTGAAATATTTCCAGAATATCCTTCGACATACCTGAAATTTCTCAAAAATCCAGAGAATTCCAATTTTGTGCCTCTTTGAATTTCTTGAATTCAACTAATAGATTTTACATTTTCCCCTTCAAATCGAACGAAAATAGCGATCCAAATCGACCGGCTGATTCGATAGATAAATGGCAGGAAAACTAGTGCAGCTACACCAAGGATGGTTAGCAAAAGAGTTAGGGAATAATCTTCTTTGAACAGATACAGCCCAACCCAAACGGAAATAAAAAGCGCTGTATTAATGGCATAACTGATAAACATGGCTCCAAAATAATATCCTGGTTCCGGCTCAAAAGATTGCCCGCAGTGAGAGCAATTTTTATTCATCACCGAAAATTTCAATGGGTTGAATAATTCTCCCCTCAGGAACATATCCCCTTGGCGACACCGCGGACACTTACATTGGTAAATGCTTTTCAAGAGTGAGGTTTTACTTTTGATAATCATGCCTTTTTCTTTTTTCAAAATTACGCAGGAAGTCTAGCTATAATCAGGACAAAATCCCCAATTTACAGGATTTTGGGGAAGTTTAAAGTGCTGATTTTTGGATGATCGCTTTAATCATTTCATCAAAATAATGGCCGTTTCCCGGACCATACCAATTCGTTCCTCTTACCTCATGAAAGTGCTCATCATACAATTCATCCGGTGTGATGTAGCCAATATAGCCTCCATTGAAACTTGTGATAATCAGATTGAGGCCTTTTTCGCGAGCAAGGGATTCCCATTTTTCATAAAATACTCCGGAGATTTCTCCGCTTGATGCAATCATCAGCGTGGATCCAATGAGCGTAATATCGAAATGTGGATTAGTCTCTCCGAGCAAGTAATTGAACAACCAAGGCCGGATTCGAAGGTTATCAGAGATTCGAAGGTGAGGCTCACGAAGGGAAATCGGCAGGATTCCATGGTGAATAGTATTTCCATTAATCGCAGAAGAATCAGTCATTCTCAGATTAATCGTTGAATCGAGGCTATGGGCATATTTTTGCACGAGCTCCGGTGTATTCCCGGGCGAGAGCGGTCTATGACTTCCAACCGTCCCGGCTGCGAAAACAGCCAATTCGAACTCACCGTTTTCCAATTCCTCCATCAGGTAAGATGGATAATCTCCCGAAAGGCCCATAAACCTGGAACTCATACAGGTGGCATGGGCTGAGTAGGTGAGGAAAGTTGCTTTTCCCCCGGAGTTTTTGGTGAAAATCAACTGACGCACAAAAGGATCAATCGGCGCACCTTTAATAAATCGATTCTCAACCAAGTTGCCTGCATCAGCTTTCCGATAGGAAACAGAAACCGTATCCTGCGAAGCAATTGCGTCCTTCAAAGCAGAGATACTTTTCTCCACCATCAGATCTACGATTTCCTCATTCAATCCACCGAAAGCGAGTTCGCCAACTAGTCCCGGCATGTATCCGCCCATCCCGGAGTGGGTATGGGTTGCTGTGAAAATCACCTGATCAATCGGGAGTTGGGAGGCTTTGATTCCTTCCTGTACTTTTTGAGAAAGAAATGGATGCACGATCAACAGCTCATAACTCAGCCATGCGATTCGGCTCTCTGAGTTGCTCAGCGTGATTGCTTTGACATAGCTGCTGTCTTCAACAAATTCGTAGGGTCCGCGGGGAGAATATCCGACCAAGTCAACAGGCTGATCGGGAGTCATGTTGCTTTTTGCCCATCCTCCAAGCCAAACCTCTCCGGAAGATCCTGTCAATTTGGTCTGGTCCAATCTTTCGAAAGTTTCTTTGAAAAAATCTTGCTGCTCAATCGGTGACCTGTCTACGGTAGTGATCAGCGCGATTGCAAAAATAACAAGCACCAAAACAATCCATCCCAGGACTTTCAGTGCCTTTTTACCAACCGTCTTTGCAGTCATGGATTAATACTCAAAAGTTCCGTGCGAACTTTTAATTGTTACTTTTTTGCCTTCCATAGGTTCCACACGACCGATGATTTGCGCTTCGACTCCATAGGATTCGGCGATGTCGATGATCTCTTCTGCGTAGCGCTCGTCAAGATAGACTTCCATTCGGTGGCCCATATTGAAGACTTTGTACATCTCTTTCCAATCGGTTCCACTTTCTTCCTGAATGATTCTGAAAAGTGGAGGAGTGTCAAACAGGTTGTCTTTGATCACATGTACATTGTCTACAAAGTGCAGGACTTTGGTCTGCGCACCACCGCTGCAATGCACCAAACCGTGGACATGCTGTCTCATGTAGTTGAGCACGTCAACCATAATTGGTGCGTAGGTTCGGGTAGGTGAAAGGACGAGTTTGCCCATGTCCACAGGAGCGCCGGGAGCCGCGTCAGTCAGGTTATATTTTCCTGAGTAAACGAGATTTTCCGGAACGGCCGGATCAAAACTCTCCGGGTATTTGGTCTTTAAAACGGTATTGAAAACATCGTGACGGGCAGAAGTTAATCCGTTACTTCCCATGCCGCCGTTGTAGAATTTCTCGTAGTTGGCCTGACCAAAAGAGGAAAGACCGACAATCACATCCCCTCCCTGAATTTTGTCATTGGAGATCACTTCGTCTCTGCGCATGCGGCAAGTGACGGTGCTATCCACGATGATGGTGCGAACGAGGTCGCCCACGTCGGCAGTTTCTCCGCCGGTCAGGACAGCATTGACTCCATTGTCGCGAAGCATCTGAAGCACTTCCTCAGTTCCCTCGATGATGGCAGAAATCACTTCACCTGGAATCAGGTTTTTGTTTCTTCCGATGGTGGAGGAAACCAGGATATTATTGATCGCGCCCACGCAAAGCAGGTCATCGGTATTCATGATGATGGCATCCTGAGCGATTCCTTTCCACACGCTTAAGTCGCCGGTTTCTTTCCAATAGAGGTAAGCGAGAGAGGATTTGGTACCCGCGCCGTCCGCATGCATGATGTTGCAAAACTCAGGATCGTTACCGAGGGTATCTTCGACAATTTTGCAGAAAGCTTTTGGAAAAAGTCCTTTGTCCAGTTTGGAGATGGCCTGATGTACTTCTTCTTTGGAGGCCGAAACCCCGCGCTGCATGTATCGCTCGTTCATGGGGACAAAGTTAAAGATATCCTCAGGAAAATGCGGCGGGAATGGGGAAAAGGTTGGGAGGGGTAGGAAATGTAAAATGTAAAATTGAGAATTGAGAATGGATTCAGTCCCATTCTCTCAGATTTCCTGAATATAATCTTAATTGGGATAGAACCTTTTGATTTATTGATGTGTATATTTATTAAAAACATACACATATGAGGACAAATATTGAAATAGAAGAAAGCCTGATTAAAGAAGCCATGAAAGCTTCCGGACTAACCACAAAAAAAGCCACTGTCGAGGAAGGGCTTCGGTTAATTATTTCTCTTAAGAAACAAGAGGGAATCAAATCACTTCGTGGAAAAGTAAAATGGGAAGGAGACTTGGACCAAATGAGAACTGATCAATGATTCTTGTTGATTCTTCAGTTTGGATTGATTTCCTAAATGGGAACGATACTCAGGAAGCCAATTTTTTGGATCGGGCGATAGGAAAGCAAGGGATTGTAATCGGGGATTTGATTTTTATGGAAGTTCTGCAAGGTTTCAAAAAAGAAAAAGACTTTAAGGAGGTAAAAAATTTCCTTGAGGAATTTCCATTTTTTGTACTCGTAGGTAAAGAAATGGCTCTCCAATCAGCCTTAAACTACAGGACTCTTCGGACCAATGGATTCACTG
>JBILPR010000325.1:0-4861 GCA_044373795.1 Algoriphagus sp.
CCTACTTTTTCCAGCAATTCCTGGGCTTTTTGGCGCGCATCTTTTCTCTTCTTCAGTTCCAAAGGAACCATCACATTTTCGAGTGCTGTCAGGGTTGGCAGCAGCTGGAAGTTTTGAAAAATAAACCCGACGTGCTGGTTTCTGACAAACGCTCGCTGATCTTCGGTCATCTTCTCGAGGGATTCGCCGTTCAAGACCACGCTACCCGTGCTTCCCGAATCCAGACCTGCACAAAGGCCCAAAAGAGTGGTTTTTCCGCTTCCGGAAGGCCCGACGATCGCGAGAGTTTCTCCAAATTTTATATCAAAATTAACTTCATCCAAAACGGTCAGTTTTCTTGCACCGCTTTGATAAGTTTTACTAAGGTTCTTAATGGAAAGAATATTCATTTATTCGGTTCAATGGATTAAAGATGAAAAGTCAAACGCACTGAGTTTAACTTTGTTGGCGAACACCAAAGTATATCTTGGAATTGAGGCAAATAAAAGAAAAATCAAAAGGTCTTGCTAAATCCAAAGCGGAGAACGGTAGATTTTCTTTTTCGGGAGGGATTTTCAGGTCTTTTGAAAATCATTATCTAAAAAGAATTGAACCATGATCTGCTTTTTTTCTTTTAATACATTTACAAGCAGAAATTAAAACGCTCATGATCCGATTCATTCACCCAATTTCAAAGATTGCAATCCTATTACTTTTCGCTGGAATACTGGCCTCTTGTGGTTCTCCTTCGGAAACGAAAGAAGCTGAATCACAAGAAACATCAGACCAGCAAACCCCTGTTGCCACCCAAAAGACAATCCTATTTTTTGGAAACAGTCTCACTGCCGGATATGGAATAGAGCAGGACGATGCCTTTTCAGGGTTGACTCAAGCGAGGATAGACAGTTTGGGATTGAATTATCGGGTGATCAACGGTGGACTAAGCGGAGAAACGACAGCAGGAGGACTCAGCAGATTGGATTGGTTTCTGGAAGATGAGCCAACCATTTTCGTTCTGGAACTTGGAGGAAACGATGGCCTTCGGGGAATTTTGCCCAGCGAAAGCAAAAAGAATTTGCTAGGCATTATAGATAAAGTGAGAGCAAAATATCCTGACACAAAAATCATTCTTGCAGGTATGCAAATCCCACCAAATATGGGTCAGGATTATACAGATGAGTTTAAAGGAATCTATCCCGAAGTGGCTGCGGAGAAAAATGTAACGCTGATTCCTTTCTTGCTTGAGGGAGTGGCCGGGAATCCAGACCTAAACCTCCCTGACGGAATTCACCCGACTGAGGCCGGTCACAAGATCGTGTTTGAGACTATTTGGCCGTTTATTGAAAGTGCGGTTAAGTAGGTATTTGGAAACCTTAGAGTTGGAAACCTTTGATCGATTGGAGTTTATGAGTCCGTTGCTCGTTTTATTCTTCGATTCGGATCTTTAGCCATTTATCATTTTCTCTGACCACTTTACAAGGATTCCCAAAGGCGATCACTCCATCAGGGATATCACGTGTAACTACGCTGCCAGCCCCTATTAGGCATCGCTTGCCGACAGATACATTATTAGAGAGTACAGCACCTGAACCGATTTCTGTTCCTTCACCGACAGTCACATAACCAGACAAAATCGCACCGGGATTGATGCTGACAAAATCGCCCAAAACAGCATGATGTCCCACTGAGGCAGACCTTTTGATCGTCACTCCAAACCCAATTTTTGACATCGTAGAAACCACGGTCATAGGTTCTTGAACTAATCCGTTTTCAGCAGAAGCAGAAGTAGCGAAATAACTGCTAGAATGTCTTAAATCGAGGTAGTTCTCCTTTCTTATTCCAAAACTTTTGAAAAAATGCCAGTAAAGTTGGTATTTGATATTAGGCCCTTGAACCCCAAACTGAACCTGAAGATTGTTTTGTAGGTAAAAACGATATTCAGCATCAAGGAAGTGGATTGCATGGTATAGATCAGCTGGATAAAGACTGTCAGGAAGATCCAAATTTTTTACAATGTCAAATTTTCTGCATCCGTAAATTTCTGACGCCAAATCCATCATGATCGGTACAGTGCCATCATTGTGGCCGAGTAACACTAACTTATCTATAACCATAACTTTTTTATCTTTCTAATTAAAAAAATATTCACACCTCTTTTTAAGGTATAGAAGATGGCGCGTGCAAACAATACGGGATCTCGATGCAAATACCTGAACAAGAGCCAATGTTTGCGATACAATGCCTTGTGATTTTCTTTCTCCGAATTACCACGGTAAATCCCGTTTGGGTTAAAATTATAGACAGAGGTAATGTCAGAAAGGAAATAAACCTTACCCTTCAACCTATGGAACAGGAAGAATACTAAATCCAAATAGACAGGCATTCTTACAATTGGATTAGCAAGAATTTCCTTCATGTGATTTCTCACCATCCAACTCGAAATATGTCCGAGGTAAAATTTATTCCGCAACTCTTTAGGGTCAAACAACACATCGGTTTCGGGTAATCCTATTGGGAAACCAGAAATACTACCCTCAATTTTTGTATTGGTAGTGCATAGCATAATGTCAGCATTTGCTTCCATGATGCTGACTTGTTTCTGGAGTTTTTTGGTATCGCACCAGTAGTCGTCTCCATCGCAAAAACAGATGTACTTTCCGAGTGCGCTTTCATACAACTTTAAGTGATTAGACCTGCCTGTTTTTTTGCCGAGCAGGATCATTTTTTCCTCGTCTTTTCTGAGAAAAAGTCTAATGTGATCCGGATATCGCTCTGCAAACTCGATACAGATTTCTCGGGTACCATCCGTACTGCAATCCTCACCTACCAAAACCTCAAAGGGGAAATCAGTCTCCTGCCCTACGATAGATTCCAGACAGGTCTTGATGTATGCGGCATGTTGGAAAGTGGGCACGCAAACACTCACAAGCGGTTGGTCGGAGAGATTACTTATTGAAAATTGGGTAGTAGCATCCACTACGTTTGAGATCAATTAGAAACTACATCAAACTGAGTTTGAAGATTGCTGAACCCACGTTTTCTAAGAGTTGCTGGATTACAAAATTCTTTACCCTGAATGTTCACCAGTTCATGGATTCTTTTCAAAAGGTCAAGATTAGTTGCCAATTTTTTCTTCTCCATGTCCCAATAAAGATTATCCTCCAAACCTACTCTGACTCCATAGCCTAAAGCGATTGCGATGGAATTTACAGCAAGCTGAGAGTCTCCCAAACCCGCCAATACAATGGTGTGATTTGGATTTATTTCTTGGATTGCCAAACCGATATGAGAAGCATTTGCTTGAAATCCTGCAATATTTCCAAAGAGCAAATTCCAATAAAATGGACCTTTCAATACTTCTTTTTTGATCAGATAATTTCCATAATTGATCATCCCTAGATCAAAACATTCCAATTCAGGAATGACGCCGTATTCATTCATTTTTTCAGCAAGCTGAATGATCATATCAGGAGAATTGACCGATGCCTGTCTCAAAAAATTCAAAGAAGACAAGGTCAGCGAACACATGTCCGGCTTTAATTCGATTACTTCAGATCTTTTTTCAAACTCTGGGAAGTTTCTACCCGAAGAACTCCCACATAGAATCAAATCAGGACAATGCTTCCTCACTCCTTCAAAAATCTCCTGATTAATCCCTTTTTTAAAAGTTGGCATTCCATCTTCCTCTCTTGCGTGTAAATGGGCAATAGTAATCCCGATTTCGTAGGCCTCATGGGTTTGCTCAATGATTTCTTGAGGGGAAATTGGCACAAAGGGGGTTTGACTCTTTTGGGGCACCATGCCTGTTGGACAAAAATTAATAACAATCTCCTTCATTTCTTTTCAACATTTGATTTTAACTATATCCTCCATCATTAATCTATTTCACAGAAGAGTCTTTTTGGATGTACCGAGGAATTTTGAATTTAAATATCTTTCTTAAATCGATCACACAACATTTGCCTAAGGTTAATAAAGCAAGCAACGGGCAAATGATCTTTAATTTTCGAAGATATCCTTCCTTTCTCGGAAATTTACACCATCTTTATTTTCTTGGTAAGTTTTGGAAATATGAATAAGCAACGATCCCTTCAACAAATCGACAGCAAAAAGATAAAAAAAAACTCTGCTTATGAAACTTGCAATAATGCAGCCCTATTTTCTCCCCTATTTGGGGTACTTTGATCTTCTGAATATTGTGGATGAATGGATTGTTTTTGATACACCTCAATATGTGCGCCGCAGTTGGATCAATAAAAACAGGATCTTGAAAAAAAATGGAGGATGGCAATACATCACAGTCCCTGTAAAAAAACATGCCATGCAAACTCCAATAAATGAAATTTTGGTTGCAGACTCCGATTGGACAGTTAAGCTTTTCAGACAGTTGGATCATTACAGATTAACAGCCCCTTATTTCAAAGAAGTAACAGGTTTTTTGAAAGAATGCTTAGCAGATAACCCCCAACCACTCTATCAAATCAACGTACTCCTTTTTTCTAAAATAGCTTCCTACCTAGGTATTGACCGACCTATCCGCCTTTTTTCTGAAATGAACTTGGATATCCCATACGAGAACCTTGACAAAACCAATTGGGGGATTGCCATCTCAAAGAAGGTCCATGCAAAAGAATACATTAATCGACCGGGGGGAATGGAATTTATCAATGAAGATGAATTTAATAAGAACGGGATTAAACTCACGTTTCAAACTTTTCAAAACATGATTTATGGCACAGGAAAAACCCATCATTTTGAACTAGGAATGTCCATCATCGATGTCATGATGTGGAATTCCCCTATAGAAATCAAACATTACTTGGATACTTGGAGAACGACTTCTTTAGAAAGTTAATCACCTGACTGTCTTCTAATAACCCAT